>CADBYQ010000127.1 GCA_902798865.1 Pseudoselenomonas ruminantium
TAATCTCATAGGAAATCCCTGCTACCACCGGCAACAGCAGGATACGGCTGGCAATGCGCTCCCATAAGGAGGGCCAGCCCAGGAATGCAAACACAAAGATGGACACGAGCATGACAATCAGCAAAAAGTTCGTGCCACAACGCGGATGCAGGCGCGGGAACTTCTGCACATTTTCCACCGTCAGCGGCAGACCTGCTTCATAGCAGAAAATCGTCTTATGCTCTGCCCCATGATACTGAAACACGCGACGAATGTCCTTCATACGGGAAATCCCCCAGATATACAGGAGGAAAATCACCAACCGCAAACAGCCTTCCAAAAGATTCAATACCACCGGGTCTTCCGTGGCTCCATGAATCAGTTTCGCCGCCCCTGTGGGAATGGCAATAAAGAGGACACTGGCCAGTACCAGGGCAAAGACAATCGTGCCCGCCATTTCCTTATCGGATAGCTGCTCGTCCTCCTCGCCGGCCATCTTCGCCGAATAGGACAGTGACTTCATGCCGATAACGAGCGACTCAATCAGCGACACCGTACCGCGCAAAAAGGGCTTTTTCAAAATGGGAAATCTATCACCAATGGAATTTACCGGCTTGGTCTCGACCTGAATTTGGCCTTGCGGGTCGCGCACAGCTGTCGCCGTAAGTTTCGGCCCCCGCATCATCACGCCTTCAATAACAGCCTGACCGCCTACCATTAATTTCTTATCACTCATGGTCTTTCCTCCTAACGTACACTTGGAAACACCGAATATTCTTGATTTATCTTCATACTAAATAAAGCAGAGCAATTTGCTCTGCTTTACCATAACGTATCTTACTTCTTGGCGTAACGCTTGTTGAACTTTTCGATACGACCGCCTGCCTGTACGTCACGCTGACGACCCGTGAAGAACGGATGGCATTTGGAGCAAACATCGACGCGCAGTTCTTTCTGCGTGGAACCCGTGGTGAACGTGTTACCGCAACCGCAAGTTACCGTAGCTTCGAAATATTCCGGATGAATACCCTGTTTCATGATTTACACCTCGCTTTCACCCCAACGAAACTGGGAATTGATACAAGCAAGCTATGCGCGAGCTTGGTTTAGACCTAGCCTACCTTTTGGGGCAAAGCCAGTCAAGTTTTGACTTGGAACCAGACGTCAGTACGTCCAGTACCCGAATATTATAGCACGAGCAAAGTCACTATGCAAGGAATCCTTGAAAATTTGCTTGAAAATTTTTCCTTCCTATATGATAATGGTAGTGTATATCAAGATATTACGCGAACTTCACATACAGAAAGGAAAATATTATGGCTAAACAAACCATGCAACATCAGTGCAGCTTCTGCAAGCGGATTATCAACGTCCGCGACCAGTACGACCTGCCCATCTACGACCCCAACACCGGCTTTGCCATCTGCCGCAACTGCATCAAGGAAGTCAACCACTTCTTAGAGGAACACGATGCCGCACAGGTGCAGGATGAAAAGCAGGTCTTTGCCGGCGAACTTGATGATATTCTCGCCAAGAACAAGCCCCATATCATCAAGCAGTACCTCGATGAATACATTATCAATCAGGACCGGGCAAAAAAAATCCTCTCCGTGGCCGTATACAACCACTACAAACGCATGAAATACGGCTATCAGCAAAGTGACGGCACCGAAATCGAAAAGTCCAACGTCATCATGCTCGGCCCCTCCGGCTGCGGCAAGACGGCGCTGCTCTCCCACCTATCCAAACTGCTGGACATTCCCTTTGCCGTAACCGACGCTTCCAGCTTGACGGAAGCCGGCTTCGTCGGCGCTGACGTAGAAGTCGCTGTCCGCAACCTCTACTACGCTGCCGATAAGGACGTGGAAAAGGCCGAACACGGCATCATCTATCTCGATGAATTCGACAAGATTGCCCGCAAGTCCGGCGCCAACAACTCCATCACCGCCGATCCCGGCCACGAAGGCGTACAGCAGGCCCTCTTAAAGATGCTCGAAGGCAGTGTCGTGGAATTCACCTCCCGCGGCCAGCGCAAACATCCCGAAGCCCCCACCATCAAAGTGGATACGAAAAACATCCTCTTTATCGTCGGCGGTGCCTTTGTCGGCATTGATGATGTAATTGCCAAACGCCTCAGCAAAACCAGCACGATTGGCTTCGGCGCCGAAATTCAGGGCAAGGAAGACAAGCCAAAGTTTGACGAACTCATCCATAAGGTTCGCCCTGAAGACCTCATGCAGTACGGCATCATCCCCGAAATCATCGGCCGTCTGCCCGTTATCTGCACGCTCGAAACCTTGGATGAAGATGCTCTCCTGCGCATCCTCACCGAGCCCAAGAATGCTCCGGTCAAACAGTATGAAAAACTTTTGGCCATGGATAACGTCGAACTGGAATTCCAGGAAGAAGCCCTGCGTGCTGTCGCCCGCAAGGCCATCGAGCGCAAGACCGGCGCCCGCTCCTTGAAGGGCATTATCGAAGACTTGATGCTCGACGTCATGTTCGATATCCCCAAATCCAACGAACCACGCAAAGTCATCATCACCAAGGCCTGTATCGAAGAAGGTGCCCAGCCTGAAGTGGTGAAGAAGTAACACAAGCTTACTTCTTTGGTTCCGGCAGCAGGAAAGTTGCCGCCGCACAACAGATGGAGATGACGAAAATCACCACCATCACCGCGGCAATGCCAAAGCTGTCTGCGTACCAGCCTAGCGACGGCACAATAATTCCGCCTAAGCTGAAGGACAGCCCCAAGGTTACACCGGAGGCAAAGCCCAGGCTCTTGGCCAGATAACTCTGACCGAGCACCACAAACGCCGCATATGGTCCCTGCATGGCAAAACTCATGGGAATCAGCATGGCATAAACCGCCCAAATGCTCTGGGTAAAAATCACCACAGCCAGACAGGGCACCAACAGGCAGCAGCCATAGCGCAGGGTTTTGACATAGCCCTTGCGGTCGGCCAGCCTGCCGCCCACCAAGGTCGCCAATACGCCGGTTATCGAAATAATCGACAGCGTGGCACTGCCCACAGCAGGCGTTGCCCCCAACGCCTGAATGCAGAACAGCGGCAGAAAGCTGCTGATAGCCGTAAAGAGCGTGGAACGAAAGACAATCACCAAAAACAGCCGGGAAAAGGCACGCCAATCATTTTCCCGCACTACAGCAGCTGCCGTGGACTTAGGTTGAGCCTGTTGCAGCTGCTTTTTGCTTTCCCGTGCAATGGCCGGTGCCGCCAGGAAAATCATACCGCCCGTAAACAGAGACGCAATCCCGTAAAAGGCCGTTCCCTGCATGCCAAATGTCGTAACGAGAAAGACCGCAAGCAGCGGGCCCAGACCAAAGCCGCCATTGCCGCCCACGCTGAAAATGCTCATGCCCTGACCTTTTTTCGCCCCGGCAATAGCATTAACATTGCGAGCCGCTTCCGGGTGAAAGATGGAGCTGCCAATGCCCATCAATGTTACGGCAGCAAAAATCCCCCAGTAATTGGTCACAAAACCGGTTGCCGCCAGCGACAGCCCCGCCATAAGCACGCCGAGCACCATAAACCACTGGCGGGAACCTTTATCCGCCAACCAGCCAAACAGCGGCTGAATAACCGAGGACAAAAAAGACGAGGCAAACATCAGCCCCGCAATCGAGGTATAATCCATGCCGTATTCACTGACGAAAAACGGCAACAATGCCGGCAGGGAACCACTGTTGATATCCACACTTAAATGCCCTGCCGAAAGCATATAGAGATACTTTTTATTCATCACGTCAAGCTCCTTAAAAAATTTATTCCTATTGTAACAAATTTTTCCATCACGAGCAATTTACCTTGCAATTGAATATCACCAAAGAAAAAGCAGGCCAGCCGGTCAAAAGTGACCAGCTGCCTGCTTTCTTACGTTAATCAACGATTGTTCGCGTTACCATCATCCCAGCAATAGCCTCTGTGTCCATGGCCATGACCACGGCCACGACCGCCGCAGTACCAGCCATCATCGGACTGATTAGCTGTATCCTGCCAACAATACCCCGGACGAGCATCCACTTTCGTATCCGCTGCCAATGCCGGAACTGCGCTGGCCAGCATCAAGCCGGCAGCGAAGGCTGCAAAAATTTTCTTCATGGTAAAACCTCCTGTACATGTACATCTTCCTGTTAACAGTCGATTAACAGTTTTATTTTACCAGTCAATTGTGACGTTAATGTGACTTTTTAAACCGCATTTCCATCAAATATCCATGGAACTGATGTTCTCCGCTTTCATAAAGGCGGAGATTTTTTGTACGCCCCGCATAACCTCATTGTAGTTCTCCGGGGTCAAAGACTGTGGGCCATCGGAAAGGGCCTTGGCTGGATTGGGGTGAACTTCCATCATCAAACCATCTGCACCGGCAGCAATGGCCGCAAAGGCCATTGGTTTTACCATTCTCCATTTGCCCGTGCCATGACTCGGGTCAACGATAATCGGCAGGTGGGACAGGTGCTTTACAGCCGCCACTGCACTTAAATCGAGCGTATTGCGCGTATAGGTTTCGTAGGTGCGAATACCGCGCTCACAGAGCACCACATTGGGATTGCCTGCATTCATAATGTATTCGGCAGCATTTAACCATTCGTCAATGGTTGCGGCCAAACCACGTTTCAGGAGCACCGGCTTGCCGCATTTGCCCACTTCTTTCAAAAGGCCAAAATTCTGCATATTGCGGGCGCCAATCTGCAGCATATCCGCATACTCCACAACTCGTTCAATAGCTTCAACCGTAGTAACTTCCGTCACCACGCGCAGGCCCGTACGTTCGCGGGCTTCGGCTAAGTATTTCAAGCCTTCAACTTCCAGCCCCTGGAACGCATAGGGGGAAGTGCGCGGCTTATAAGCACCGCCGCGCAGGAATTGCGCACCGGCCTTTTTCACGCTTTCTGCCGCTTCAAACAGCTGTTCTTTTGACTCTACCGCACAAGGCCCTGCCATAACCACAGGCGTACCATCACCGATTTTTACCCCAGCCACATCAATAACGCTGTTTGCGGGATGGAATTCCCGGCTGGCCAGCTTGTAGCTCTTGGAAATCTCCACGCTCTTTTCCACGCCATCCAAAGCATCAATCGGCACCGAAGCCAAGCGCGTCTTATCGCCGATAACGCCGACAATCTTCTGCTGACTGCCTTCCATCACCTTAGCCTGCAGGCCTGCGCCCTCAATAACCGCAATGACTTCTTTAATGTTTTCCGCCGTAGCATCCACGTTCATAATAATAACCATAATTCCATCCCCTTCTATATAAATGCTTAATTAACCGTAAGTACGGGGAACGTCCCCAGATTCCGCAGCCAAATACTTTTCTTCGCCACAGCAGACAAAGCCTCCATGAGCTGCGGTGAATCGCTGTACTCCAAATCAAAAAAGAATATATAAGCTCCGAGCTCTGTCCGCGCAGGACGCGATTCAATACGCGTCATATTGATGCCCCGCTGGGCAAACTCCTTCAAGACTTCAAAGAGTGCACCGGCCTTCTGCCCATCAATCTGACAGATGACCAATAATTTTTCCTTGGGCAAAAATTCCAAGGCCTGCCGTCCCACCTGAAAAAAGCGCGTGCAGTTGGCGGCACTGTCCTGAATCTCTGTGGCAATCGGCACAAGCCCCAAAAGCTCTCCCGCTCTGGCCGTAGCAATGGCCGCACTGCCGGAATCGGCCGGCGCTTCGGCCACAATCTCCGCCGCCCGCGCGGTACTAGCCACCTTGATGAGTTCTGCCTGCGGATAATGCGCCTGCAAAAACGCCCGGCACTGGGAAATCGGCTGTGCATGAGAATAAATCCGCTTAATCTCACCCTTACGCCGTGCTAAAAGCTGATTATGGACAGGCCAGATAAGCTCCCGCCAGACCGTCAGCCCCTCACTGCGTGCCAACGTGTCCAAGGTAATATTGATGGCACCCTCCAGCGAGTTTTCCACCGGCACCAATGCCGAATCCACCTCACTATTTTCGACCGCCTGCAAACAGTCAAAAATATCGGCAAACAGCACCAATTTATAATCCTCGCCTGTCTGGCGCTTCAAATACACCGCCGCCGCCTCGCTATGGGTTCCCGCCGGCCCCAGCACGCCCAAAGTCATCGCCATAAACACTCCCCCAGAATCTCAACAATTGACAATATCATAGCATAATAGCCATAAATTAACAAGCTTTTCCATAAAAAGTTACAATAAGTTCATTGTAAGCAAACATCCATACTAAATATAGTGACATTATTGATAATAAGCATATAGCTTGAGGGGGCTGGCGGCTGTTGCGACAATGCGTTAGCGGCGCAGCGTAAAGAAATGATTTTTTCCTCACCAAAAAAGCAGCTAAAAAAGTCAACTGTCTGAGCACAGCGAGTTTTGACTTTTTTAGCTGCCTAAAAGGAAAAAATGATTTCA
>CADBYQ010000128.1 GCA_902798865.1 Pseudoselenomonas ruminantium
CTACCATGGTGCATAAGCATTTCAAGATAATCAAGCATATATTCAATAAAGCAGTGGACTGGAAATATCTGGGTAAGAATCCCTGTAATGATATTCCTCGGGGTGAATGGCCAAAGCCTGATTATCATCATTATCCGGTTTGGGAAGAGGAAGATTTGCAACGGTTTCTGCAGATAGTGGAGGAGCTTCCGAACTATCCGCACAATTTGAAGCATAAAGTCATGTTTTATCTGGCCTTGCTTACGGGAGCGCGGAAAAGTGAGCTTATTGCATTGACGTGGGAGGATATCGATTGGAAAAATAGTATGATTCACATCAATAAAGCTCAAAAGTATGTCAATAGCCAAAATGTAGAGATTTCTGCGCCAAAGACCTCTGAATCTGTGCGCAGCTTGTATGTGGATGCGTATGTGCTTGATCTGTTGCGGCAACATCGGGAGAATCAACTGAAGTATTTACGGAATAAGGGCTATGAAAATCCTCATGGTTATATTTTCCTGGCAATACGGCTACGGAATGGAGAGTTGGTGCCAGAGGCACCGAATAGTTTTGCAGGATGGCTCAAAAGATTGGCGAGGGCGCATGGTTTGCCTTGTATTACAGTGCATTCTCTTCGGCATATGGCAGCGACCTATGCCCTTAATCAGGGAGCGGCACTTACCACCGTCCAAAGTATGTTGGGACATACCAATATTCGTACTACATCGATTTATCTGCATCCACTGGATAAGCAGAAAAGAGAAACGGCACAGATCATGTCCAATCACTTACATGAACTGCGGGAAAATAAAGAGGGGAATTAAAGACATCAAAAAAGCGGTTGCCAACGCAACCGCATAAAATTCAATGGAGCGGGCAAGCGGAGTCGAACCGCCCTCTGAGGCTTGGGAAGCCGCCATTCTACCGATAAACTATGCCCGCATATGATGTTTTTCGCTCCATAAGGTGCAAATAAGGTGCAGCACCTTGGTTTCGAGAAATTTTGACAGGCCGTGAAGCCTTGTCCTGTCTGACTTGCCGAATTTAGCCCTCAAAATAGAATACAGACTTGGGAAGCTTTCATTCTACCGATGAACTATGCCCGCAAGAACTCTTTTAGTATAGCATTATTGTTATTTATTTGCAAGGGGGAATTTACACAAGCTATGGCGAAATTATCATGTTTATAGAGAAGGTGTTGTATTTTCCAAAGGAGGTAAGATTATGGGACTTTTACAAGCAGGTATGGGCGCTGTTGGTGGTGTGTTGGGCGACCAGTGGAAGGAATATATTTACTGTGACAGCCTGCCCCCCAATGTACTGATGGCGAAAGGGCACCGCAAGACCGGAAGTGGCAGCTCCAACAAGGGGGATGACAATATCATTTCCCAGGGTTCAAGGGTAGCAGTCAACAACGGCCAGTGCCTGATCATTGTGGAAAATGGTGAGGTCGTGGATATCTGTGCCGAACCGGGCGAGTATACCTATGATAGGGGAACGGAACCATCTTTGTTTACCGGCGATTTATCCAATACCATTCCAAAAGTATTTGCGGAAATTGGCCGCCGTTTCTCCTTTGGTGGGGACACGGGCCGTGACCAGCGGGTGTATTACATCAACACCAAGGAAATCTACGGCAACAAGTTTGGCACGCCGTCACCGATTGCCTTCAAGGTGCGGGATGATACGCTGAACTATGAGCAGACCATTCAGATTCGCTGCTTTGGCGAGTACAGCTATCGCATTACGAATCCGATTCTGTTCTATACGAATATTGCCAGCAATGTCAGCGATACCTTCAGCCGTGAGGAAATCGACAGCCAGCTGAAATCCGAACTCATGATGGCGCTCAAACCGGCTATGGCCAAAATCTCAGCTATGCGGGTGGGGTATGATGAGCTGGAGGCGCATTCTGCTGATATTGCCGATGCCCTCAATGAAAGCCTGAGTCAGAAATGGGGCAATCTGCGCGGTATAGAGGTTGTATCTGTGGCAGTGGCCAGTGTCAGCCTTACCGATGAGAGTCAGGCTGTGCTCGAAAAACTCCAGAAGATGCAGGAAGCTGCCGTGTTGGGGCGTGACCCGTCACTTATGGCCGGTTTTTACGGTGCGGCGCAGGCAGATGCCCTGCGTGATGCGGCCAAAAATGAAGGTGGTGCGGCTGTGGGATTTATGGGCATGAATATGGCTGGACAGTCTGCTGGTGTCAATATCGGCGATATGATGGCCCAGGGGCAGGCACAGCGGGCCGCACAGGCGCAGCAGGCTGCTGCACGGCAAGCACCTCCTGCGGGCGGCTGGACTTGTGCCTGCGGCCATAGCGGCAACACGGGCAAGTTCTGTTCGGATTGCGGCAAGCCCAAACCAGATGATGGCTGGACCTGTGAATGTGGCGCCAAGAATACCGGTAAATTCTGCTCGGAATGCGGCAAGCCCCGCCCGGCAGGTGACTGGATTTGTAAATGTGGCGCGAAAAACAGCGGCAAGTTCTGCGCAGAATGCGGGAGCCCGCGTCCGTAAATGAACGAAGAATAAGGAGGTGGCGATATGGCAAGTTCTTCCGTAGCTTATAAATGCCCGAATTGCAGTGCGCCGCTGGATTTTAAGCCCGGCACCCAAAAGATAACCTGCGAATATTGCGGAACGGAACTGGATGCGGCGGCCATTGAAGATTTATTCAAGGCGAAAGAAGCGATGGCGGCTGAAGCTGCCGAAAAGCAGGATGAAAAATGGGATACCGCCGTGGCCGGCGGTGAGTGGACCGCCGAAGAAGCAGAGGCGTTTAAGTCCTATACCTGTGAGTCCTGCGGGGCTGAAATCGTAGCGGATGGCAATACGATGGCAACAGAGTGCTGTTACTGCGGTCATGCGGTCATGCTGCCCAGTCGGTTTGAGGGGATGTTGAAACCCGATTACATCATACCGTTCAAGAAGACCAAGGAAGATGCCAAGGCGGCGCTCAAGGCTTTTTGTGAGGATAAGTGGCTGCTGCCCAGTCTCTTTAAGTCCCAAAACCGCATCGAGGCCATACAGGCTATCTATGTGCCCTTTTGGCTCTTTGATTCCGAGGTAAATGCCTATGCGCATTTCCGGGCGGAGAAGGTGCACATCTATGAAAGCAGTGACGAGGAGGTCACGGAAACCAGCCATTATGAATGCCTGCGTTCCGGCAGTATGGCGTTTGCCCGTATTCCCGTGGACGGCAGTGAAAAGATGGATGACACCTATATGGAGAGCATTGAGCCGTTCGATTACAGCGAAATGGTGCCTTTTTCCAATGCCTATATGACGGGCTTCCTTGCGGATAAATATGATGTGGATGCCGAGGCTTCTGTGCCGCGGGCAGACAAGCGGGTGCAGCAGAGTGCCCTGGATGTTCTGCGGGACACGGTTGAGGGCTATGACAGCGTATCCTGTACCGAATCTGATGTGAAGAAACAGGCAGGTGCAGTGGCCTACTGCATGGCGCCGGTGTGGATTGTCACCACGCGCTATCAGGATAAACCCTATACCTTTATGATGAACGGCCAGTCCGGCAAGGTGGTGGGGAGCCTTCCCTACGATATGAAAAAGGCCGTAGCCTATGGCCTGCTCGCCTTTGCGATTATCCTGCCCATTGTTTACTATGCAGCTAAATGGCTGCTGGCGGATTGAGGAGGGGATGGCGATGAAAAAAATCTTAGCAATCATGCAAGGCATCTGCCTTATGCTCCTGCTTATCGGTCAGTCAATCGCTTTGGCGGCAGTGCCGGTGGTCGACCAGGCAAAACTGTTGAGCACCAGCCAGCGTGAGGCCTTGACGGCCAAAATCCAGCAGGTGGAGGCTGCGCATAAGGTAAAAATCGGTATCTGTACCATGCAGGATTTGCCTCAGGGCATGAGCGCCGGCAAATATGCCAACAATATTTTGGACAAAAATTATGCCAATGGCGAAAACGGCAGTATTGTGCTCGTATTGGCGATGGGCAGCCGGGACTGGTATATCTCGACCGACAACAATATGCGGGCCAAAATCACCGATGACGTGGGCATAAAGGGACTCAAAAATCTCTTTTTGGACGATTTATCCAACGGCGATTACAGCGACGGCTTTAACCATTTCGTGGATGGCGTAGATAAGTATCTGACTTACTATGAGACAGAAGGTGTACCTTATGACCCTGCCAACGAATTTGATATGTTTGCGGCGATTATTGCGGTCATGGTTGCAGCTGCGGGCGGCTTTGGCTTTGCCTACTATCTTATCTGCGGCATGAGCAATGTGGCTCCGGCGGTAGAAGCGGCTGCGTATCTGAAGCAGGACAGTGTAGATATCTTCCAAAGGCAGGACAGATACCTTTATACCACCGTGACCCGCCGCAAGAAATCCAAGTCCAGCAGTTCTAGCTCGTCCAGTGACAGCAGTCATGGCGGTGGCGGTGGAAAATTCTAGTTCGCAGGCCGTCTTATATGGCAATTTTGGCGCAACTGCTGTATAATACTGTTTTAGATGATTTTTTGCCCTTGAGGCTTTGGGGTCTGGGGGATATGAGATATGGAGAGTGAGTATTTTGTTAGACATTAAATTTGTCCGTGAGCATCTCGATGAAGTACGGCAGATGCTGGCCAACCGCCATAATCCGCTGAATCTGGATGATTTTTCCGCGCTCGAACAACAGCGCCGCAGCCTGCTGCAGGAGACGGAAACCTTAAAGGCTGAACGCAATGAGGTTTCCAAGGTCATCAGTCAGATGAAGAAAAACAAGGAAAATGCGGATGACAAGATTGCCGAAATGCGTGCTGTAGGCGAAAAGATTTCGGCTTTGGATGCCCAGCTCAAAGAAGTCGAGGAAAAGCTGCGGGACATCCTGCTGCACATCCCCAATATGCCCAAGGCTGATGTGCCCATCGGCAAGGACGATACGGAAAATCCGGAAGTGCGCAAATGGGGCACGCCGAAAGAGTTCTCCTTCGAACCGAAGGCACACTGGGATATCGGTACGGATTTGGACATTCTCGATGCTGACCGTGCCGCTAAAGTTACCGGTGCACGCTTTATGTTCTACAAGGGATTGGGTGCCCGTCTGGAGCGTGCCTGCATCAACTTTATGATGGACCTCCATGCCACGAAGCATGGCTATACGGAAATGCTTGCGCCTTACATTGCTAACAAGGACAGCATGACAGGCACGGGTCAGCTGCCGAAGTTTGCCGAAGATATGTTCAAGCTGGAAGGCATGGACTATTATCTGGTGCCGACGGCTGAAGTGCCGACCACGAACTACCATCGCGATGAAATCCTCGACGGCGACAAGCTGCCGGAATACTACAGCGCTTACACGGCTTGCTTCCGTGCTGAAGCAGGCAGCGCCGGCCGTGATACCCGTGGCCTTATCCGCCAGCATCAGTTCAACAAGGTCGAACTCATCAAGTTCGTTAAGCCGGAAACCAGCTGGGACGAACTTGAATCCATGGTGGATGCCGCTGAAGATGTTCTGCGCATTCTGGAGCTGCCGTACCATGTGGTGCAGCTTTGCACGGGTGATATGAGCTTTACGTCCGCCAAGACTTATGATATTGAAGTATGGTTCCCGTCGCAGGGCAAATACCGTGAGATTTCTTCCTGCTCGAACTGCCTGGATTATCAGGCACGCCGTGCCAATATCAAATTCCGCCGCGACGCGAAGTCCAAGCCGGAATTTGTACACACGCTGAATGGTTCCGGTCTGGCTGTTGGCCGTACGGTTGCCGCAATTCTGGAAAACTATCAGCAGGAAGACGGTTCGGTTATCGTACCGAAAGCGCTGGTTCCGTACATGGGCGGCGTAGAGGTAATTCGCTAAGTTAGTGGTGTTACTTTTCTTTGGTGCAAAGAAAAGTAACCAAAAGAAACAGCGGACTGAAATCACATCACGTGATTTACGTCCGCGAGCGCCCTTCCTTGGGCGCTGAGCGTGATTTGATATCGCATACGTTGTGGGTGAATGTACAATTATACAGTTATTGCCTGTTGATGTGTCGCTTACGACTGGACAAAATTCGCTCTTTGCGGTAAGATAGATAGGTGTATTTATCTATTTTTATCGCAGGGAGCGAAATTTTTTTGTAAGAAGGTGTAATTGTTGGAAAGAAGTGGATTTTCCACCCGTTTAGGGTTTATTCTCGTATCGGCGGGGTGCGCCATTGGTTTAGGTAATGTATGGCGATTCCCCTATATTACGGGGCAGTATGGCGGCGCGTCTTTCGTGCTGATTTACCTGCTGTTCTTGGCTATCTTGGGCCTGCCGATTATGGTTGCCGAATTTGCTGTTGGCCGTGCCAGTGTCCGCAGTGCGGCGATGTCCTTTGATTCCTTTGATGTACTGGAGCCGAAAGGCACGAAATGGCATTGGCATAAGTATACAGCCATTGGCGGTAATATGATTCTCATGATGTTCTATACCACCGTGGCTGGCTGGATGCTCTACTATCTGTATAAGACGGCGACCGGTGCATTTGAAGGGCTGGACGCTGCAGGCATTGGCGCGATTTTCGGTGCACTCCTGCAGGACCCGGTGACCATGGGGGGCTATATGATGGCCATTGTCGTACTCTGCGGCGGTGTTTGCTACCTCGGCGTGGAAGCCGGTGTGGAGCGCATCACGAAATTTATGATGACCTGCCTGTTGGTGCTCATGGTGATTTTGGGCATTAACTCGGTCTTGCTGCCGGGCGCAGGTGAAGGGCTGAAGTATTATCTCTATCCGGATTTTGGCCGTCTGATGGAACACGGCTTAAAGGAAGTTATCTTTGCGGCCATGGGACAGGCGTTCTTTACGCTGTCCATCGGTATGGGGTCGCTGGCTGTATTCGGTTCCTATATCGGCAAGAGCAAACGCCTTACGGGCGAAGCCGTCTGGATTATCGTTCTCGATACGTTCGTGGCCATTATGGCAGGCCTGATTATCTTCCCTGCGTGCTTTAGCTATGGGGTAAGTCCGTCAAGCGGGCCGAATCTCTTGTTTGTGACCCTGCCAAATGTATTTAACGCTATGCCCTTTGGGCGGCTTTGGGGAACCCTGTTCTTCCTCTTTATGACCTTTGCGGCTATGTCCACGGTTATTGCCGTATTTGAAAATCTGGTTGTCTGCTTCTTTGACTTGCTGCATATCGACAGACGCAAGATTATCTGCGCGGGCATTCCCCTCGTTATCCTGCTCTCCCTGCCCTGCGTACTGGGCTTTAATGAATGGAGCTGGATTCAGCCTTTGGGCAAAGGCTCCGGCGTGTTGGATTTGGAGGACTTCTTGGTTTCCAACAATATCCTGCCTTTAGGCAGTTTGGTGTATATGGCGTTCTGTACCAGCCGTTATGGCTGGGGCTGGGATAACTTCATCAAGGAAGCAGATACCGGCCGCGGCATGGCGTTCCCCAAATGGATTCGGTTCTATGTAACCTATATCATACCGATTATCGTGCTCGTTATTTTTGTGAACGGTTATTACGCCTTGTTCTTTAGTAGGTAAATGGTGTATAATAAGCTGCAATTGAGCTTGTTATTTTGTTTTAGATGGGAGTGAATGCCTGTGATTAAGTTTTCGAAAGTGGAGAAAACTTATGCCAGTCCGGCAGGGCCGGTACCGGCGCTAAAGGGCATTGATTTGGAAATCGCCAAGGGCGAGATTTTTGGCATTATCGGCCTGAGTGGTGCCGGCAAGTCTACGCTGGTGCGTTGCATCAATATGCTGGAGCGGCCCACGGGCGGCAAGGTCATCGTTGATGGCCAGGATATGACGGCACTTAGCGACAGTGAGCTGCGGGAGGCGCGCAAGGATATCGGCATGATTTTCCAGCACTTTAACCTCTTGTCCTCGGCTACAGTTTATGAAAATATCGCTTTTCCGTTGAAACTGTCTGGAAAATCCGACAGCGAAATCAAGGCGAAGGTTGAACCTTTATTGAAACTGGTGGGACTGGAAGCCAAAGCGGGGCAGTATCCCTCGCAGCTTTCCGGCGGACAGAAACAGCGTGTGGGTATTGCAAGGGCGCTGGCCAGTGAGCCGAAGGTGCTGCTCTGTGACGAGGCCACGAGCGCCCTTGACCCGCAGACCACCAAGGCTATTTTGGAGCTGATTCGTGATATCAACAAGAAACTGCAGCTCACCGTGGTGGTCATCACCCATGAAATGCAGGTCATCAAGGATATCTGCGACAAGGTGGCGGTTATTGACAAGGGTGTTATCGCCGAGCAGGGGACGGTGCTTGAAGTCTTCACTAATCCGCAGCAGCCCATTACGAAAGAGTTTATCAGTGTGCTGCTTTCCAATGACCTGCCCGCGGCTTTCCGCGGCGGCAAAATCAGCCCGGAACCGGCAGAAGACGCCTATCTCCTGATGCGGCTGACCTTTATCGGCGAATCGGCTGATGACCCGGTGATTGCTGATATGATTCGCAAGTTCCCGGAAGTGGAAACCACATTGCTGTTTGGCAATCTCGACCATATCAAAGCCACGCCCTTTGGTCGCATGATTATCGGTCTGCGGGGCGATACGGCTAAGGTACAGGCGGCACTTGATTACCTCAAAAGCCGTGACTTAAAAGAGGAGGTGATTGGTTATGTCAAACGACATGATTCCTCTGCTGACTAAGGCTTTGGGCGAAACCGTCTACATGGTCGCCGTTTCCATGGCCATCGCTTCGGCTTTAGGCATACCCTTAGGCGTGCTTCTTTATACTACGGACAAGGGGCAGATTCTGGAGTCGCCAACGCTCAATAAGGTGATTGGTACGGTTGTCAATCGTCAGGTGGAAACCAGTCTCAAGGAAGTGCCTTATGGCCTGATTGAGGCGGCATTGTCCATGGGCGCTACGCCCATGCAGATTATCAGCCGCGTGTTGCTGCCGGAATCCATGCCCAGCATTGTGGCGCAGCTGACCACGGTAGTTATCAGCCTGGTCGGCGAATCGGCGATGGCAGGCGCCATTGGCGGCGGCGGCCTGGGTGATTTGGCCATCCGCTACGGCTATCAGCGCTTCCGCCCGGAAGTGATGATTGCCACGGTTATCATTCTGATTGTTCTCGTGCAGGCGGTACAGTTTGTAGGTAACACCATCGCCAAGCACTTGGATAAAAAATAAGCATTTATTATAAGGGAGGTACCTCTATGAAAAAAGTTTTAGCACTTATCGGTACGCTGCTGATTGCGGCGATGGCCTTTGCCGGCTGCGGCAGTGAACAGGCAGCCAAGACGGACAGCAAGGCGCTGAAGGTCGGCGCTACGGCCGTGCCCCATGCAGAGATTCTGGAAATCGTGAAGCCGCTGCTGGAAAAAGACGGCATCAAGCTGGAAATCGTGGAATTCAACGATTATGTACAGCCGAATCTGGCACTCAACGACAAGGAACTGGACGCCAACTTCTTCCAGCATGAACCGTATCTGGTGAACTTCATGGAAGAACATAAGGAAGTCAAGCTGAAAAATGCGTTTGGCGTGCATATCGAGCCCATGGGGGTATACTCCAAGAAGGTTAAAGACCTGAAGGAACTCAAAGATGGTGCCGCTATTGCCATCCCGAACGACCCGACCAACGGCGGCCGCGCCCTGCTGCTTTTGCAGAAGGCAGGTCTTATCACGTTGAAAGATGGCGTGAAGGAAAAGGCTACGGTGCAGGATGTAACGGGCAATCCGCATAACTTCAAGTTCCAGGAAGTAGAAGCTGCACAGGTTCCGCGTACGCTTGATGATGTGGATGCAGCGGTTATCAACACCAACTACGCTATGCAGGTCAACCTCGTACCGACCAAGGATGCGCTCTTTATGGAAGACAGCACTTCTCCGTATGTGAACATCGTTGCGGTTCGTGAAGGCGATGAAAAGCGTCCGGAAATTCAGGCGCTGATTAAGGCTTTGCAGAGCAAAGAGGTTAAAGACTTTATCAACGAAAAATATAAAGGTGCGGTTGTGCCGGCATTCTAATCGCCGGTTCGAGGCATAAAGACGCCCGTGGATTGATGGTAACTTTCCTCCGCTATAGACAAGCTTGTCAAAAGCTGCGGAAAGTCACCATCAGTCCACGGGCTTTGTTCGTTTATGTTGATTCGTGCAATTAGTGCCAAGATGAGAAGGCGCCTGCCGGACTGATAATAACTTTCCTTCGCCATAGACAAGCTTGTCAAAAGCTACGGAAAGTTATCATCAGTCCGGCAGGCTGGATTTTGTGTAGATACTGAGTTATAATGGGTACATCTCCTTGCGAAAGGAGGTGAAACCTAATGTCCTCCGAGGAGTTAATACGGTCTGTGTTGATACCATTGGCGGTGGGAGTTCTGCTTGAGTTATTCAAGTATTGGCTAAACCACTAAGCGGTAGATGAGACACAAAAAATCCCCTGCAACTAGCACTTGCGGGGGATTTTTCTAACCTAATGTCCTCTATGGCTCTAATTATAGCATTACATCGTAAGAAAATCAATTATTTTTATGCTTCTTGCAATAAGACGCCTGCTGAGCTGATGTGTAGAGGCTGAGAAAACGTGAGAGTGCGGAGGCGGGGGAGAGCTAATTGTTTTTCGCAGCGTTTGACAAGCCTGTCTCAGCGAAGAAAAATGATTAGCTCTCCCCTGCCGGCGTCCCTGTACATCACGAGTGTTTCTTCACCAAGGGTATAATGCCAATGTATCTTTGTGCATGATTGACGGCAGAGGTTGACACTGGCCCTCCGCTTTGCTATTATAAGAAAGGGAAACTAAAGAACTTTCTCCAAACTCAAAACGAGGCTGGTGCCTGCATGTGGCGGGACAGTCAATTTGAGTTTTATTTTCGTGTTTTCACTTCCGCGGTGCAGTGACGCCGCTAGGAACCTGAGGAGGAAATCACTAATGATCGAACGTTACACCAACCCGGAGATGGGTCACCTGTGGTCCATCGAGAACGAATGGCAGCAGATTCTGAATGTGGAACTGGCTGCTTGCGACGCCATGGCAGAACTGGGCGAAATCCCGGCGGAAGCAGCGAAGAATATTCGCGCTAAGGCAAAATTTGATGTGAAACGCATTTTGGAAATTGAATCCGTTACGCATCATGATATCATAGCCTTTCTGACCAATGTCGCCGAAAATGTTGGTGAGGATTCCAAGTATGTGCATAAGGGCTTGACGTCGAGTGACGTTAAGGATACCGCTTACTGCATGATGATGCGGGATGCTGCTGATATCATCTTAGATGATTTGCGCAAATTCCGTGAGGTTCTGCGCCGTCGTGCCGTGGAATTCAAGCATACGCCCTGCATTGGCCGTACCCATGGCATTCACGCTGAGCCGATGACCTTTGGTCTGAAGATGGCTCTGTGGAGTGCGGAAATTGAACGCGATATT
>CADBYQ010000129.1 GCA_902798865.1 Pseudoselenomonas ruminantium
CTCATCTGACATTTTCCCGCACTGTCAGATGAGGGAAAATCGCGTAACTTTGAAACACCATGCCGATATTGCGCTTGTGCGCCGGAATATCGTTAATCACCTGCTCATTGAAGCGAATCTGCCCGCCCTCAATGCTGTTGAACCCGGCAATCATGCGCAGGAGCGTGGTCTTGCCACAGCCTGACGGCCCCAAAAGTGTGAAGAATTCTCCATTCCTGATGTTCTGTGTCAGCTGCGGGATAATCGTCAAATCCCCATACCGCTTAACCACCTTATCCGCCGTAATGGCAACACTCATTGCCCTCTCCTCCATTCGCACTTTTTATCATTCACTAGCTTGTTTTCATTTTATCGCCAATAAAAATAATAAACAATCCGAAATAAAGGATAAATATCCGAAAAAATGAACCAATCCGAAACCGGAATGGTTCACTAAATTTCTTATTTTCGTTTTGCCGCCCACATGGTTCCCACGCAGACCAGCACAGCTCCTAACCACAAGAGCCAAATACAGGGCTTTACGCTGATACTCGTCGTCACCGGCTGGCTGAGTTCTGCCGTAAGGGCAGGCATATTCTCCACACGAATCTGTTTACCGCTTTGGGTAATCCCCGTCAGACGCAGACGCCTTTGGCCGTTAAAGACCTCAACCGGCTTTGATGTGGCGCCGTCTTTGGTCGCGGTCAGCTGCAGCTCTGCTTCTTCAATCGTATTACCATCTGTCACGCCAACCTTGGCCGTCACCAGCATGGTGCCATCGGCCTGCTTTTCCATCGCCGCTTCTTCAAAGCGGTACGCCAGCACATCATCCATGCCCATATGGCCCTGCTTCAAAATCATTTCCATGCGGTCCATATCCTTGGGCGGCGTGGGGGCAAGATAAACATCACCGCCCAGCCCTTTGGCGATGGCCGGTTCCCGGGCCGCGTCTTCCCCATTGGCATGAAGTTTGGTCAAGGCGCGGACTTCCTGCCCGTCCACCTGATAAACATAGTATTTTTCCTTGTTGCCATCCGCAAATTCCTGTCCCTGATAGCGGATTTCGTGGCCAAAAACCGTGTAGCTTTCGCCCACCTGCAATTCCTGACTATGTGACTGACTGCCCGAACCGGCCAACACAAAGGCCATACAGGCAAGGCCTAAACCAATATGTGCCACAGCTCCACCTGTCTGCAGTCCAGACTTGCGCCAGGCAAGAATGGCCGCGCCTACCGCCAGCAACGAAGCTGCGGCCAGCAGGCAGGGCAGGACCTGCCGCACACCGGCAAGATAAGCCGCTCCTGCACCAAACAGCCCCAAAGCCAGCAGCGGCATGCCGGAGGCCAAAACTTTTCCCTGACCATAGCCGCGCAGCAGCGCACAACTGATGACTAAAAGCATGGCAATCGCCAGCGGCATAGTCGTCCGCACATAAAAATCCGTATCCACGGCCGCAGGTTTTCCCATCAATTGCGTGAGGAGCGGCATGGACATGCCCAAAAAGACAATGACGCTGACAAAGACCATGAGCAAAGCGCCCAAAAGCAGGAGAAACTCCCGGCTGTCATAAGCTGGATAATATTCCCCCTTGGGCAGGCTGCCCGCCTTTGCCATAAGCAATAACAGCCCCGCCAGCAGCACAATGGCATTGACCACCGCAATGCTCATGCCAATGCTGTCCCCGGCAAAGGAATGCACGGAAAAATCACCCAATATGCCGCTGCGGGTCAGGAAGGTGCCATAAATGACCAATCCATAGGCAAAGATACCGGCCAGATGCACCATGGTAATGACCGCCGGACGAATCTGTGCGGCCTTCAGCACATGCAGATAGACACCTGCCACGAGCCAGGGCACCAACGAGGAATTTTCCACAGGGTCCCAGCCCCAGAAACCGCCCCACCCCAAAACCTTATAGGCCCAATAGCCGCCGATAAAAATACCTGCGCCCAAAAAGCTCCAGGCGATAAGCGCCCAGCGCCGCGCCGCCGGCAGCCAGTCTTTGGCCTGCTGCCCCGTGATAAGCGCCGCCGCCCCATAGACAAAGGGCACAGCCAGCAGGGCATAGCCGACAAAGATAATGGGCGGGTGAACCGCCATCCACGGGTCCTGCAAGAGCGGATTGAGGCCAATGCCATTTTCAACCACATTCGGATTGGGCACAAAGGGACTTTTAGCCATGACCAGCACCGTAAGGAGTGCCTGCAAGGCCATATAAACGGCCAACCCCGCCACAGGCAAAGCATGCTTTCTCAGCAGATAAAGACCTGCCATCGCATGAATCAGCAGCCAGAGCAGAAACGAGCCCTGCTGACCTGCCCAAAAGGCGGAAATTTTATACATTAGCGGCAGTTCTATCGCCGAATAATTGGCCACATAGGCAATATCGAAACGATTATTCAGAATCAGAATGAGCAGATAAATGCTGGCCACGGCCGCAAAAGCAAAGGATAAGCCCATCAAGACGCGCCCGCGTCTTTGCCAAGCCTCACCCCCCCCGGCAAAGCAAAGCACTGCGCCGAGTGATAATAACAGGGTCAACGCTAACGAAATAACACCAACCAATCTCCATGCCCCCTCACTTTTGCTTCTGCTGTTCGTATTTGGACGGACATTTGATTAGCAGCTTTTGCGACTCAAACGCCGTGCCCTGATATTTGCCGATAGCTACAATATGGTGGGCTTCGTCAAATTGGTCGGGTTTCGTCCCATGATAATGCACGAGCATGGTTTCGCCCGTGTCCTCATCCTGCAAAGTAAAGACAAACAAATCCCCCTCCATATGCGGAGCCGGCGCATTTTTCGCGAGCAGCCCCTTTACCTGCACGCTGCCCGTGCTCTTTTGCGCCTCGGCAATGCCCACATAGGGTGTGACCGCATCCATAAAGCTCCAGCCGGCATAACCCACAAAGGCCAGCAGCAGTACAGCTAAAATGATTTTGCGCATACGTCTTCCTCCTCTGCCAAAAGCCTTTTGGTCTGCCAACGATATAGTCCGTAAAAGATTCCCGTCACATCCACCAGCGCTGCCATAAGCACGGCAATCATTATCGTATCCATAGCCAGCCCGGAGCCATTAATCA
The DNA here is from genome assembly GCA_902798865.1 of Pseudoselenomonas ruminantium. Taxonomy (GTDB): domain Bacteria; phylum Bacillota; class Negativicutes; order Selenomonadales; family Selenomonadaceae; genus Selenomonas_A; species Selenomonas_A ruminantium_L. The sequence goes on from CADBYQ010000129.1 coordinate 3,063, forward strand.
CCGGTGACGGATGCAGGGAAAAATAAAGCCGCGGGATAATGAACACCAAAAACGGCACCGTCAAAAAGGAAAACAGCGCATAGACCGCCGCCGCTTTCGCCCGTTTGCGCCCTGCCGGCATCGCCCCCCGCAGGGTCAGATAGGCCCCATAAATCAGCAGCAGGACAAAAATCGTCGTCTGCCGTGGGTCCCAATTCCAATATGCGCCCCAGGTGAGCTTGGAGAAAACCGCGCCGCTCACCGTGGCCAAAATCACAAAGAAAAAGCCCAGCTGTGCCGCCGCCGCGCTTTTGGCATCGGCCAGCATTTCTCCCTTTTGCAGAAAACGCCCGCCTTCAAAGGCGCTGATGAAAAAGGCCAGTACCGCGACCCAGGCCACGGGAATATGAAAAAAGGCCAACCGCACATAGTAGCCCAGCCCTTCTGCCGGCGGCACCACAAAAAACACCAGTCCCAAAACCAACAGGGTCAACAGGCCGAGTATCGCCCTCATAAAAATTCCCCCAAACTAATCCTCATACCAAAGATAATCAAAGAGCACCGACGCCCCCATAAGCAAAACGCCATCGTAAAGCGCCATCCCGATAAGATAACTTAGCGGTACTGAACCGCCGCCCAGCGCCCCCGCTGTCAAAAAGATGGCCGGCAAAAACACTGGCAGGATGACCGGCAGCATCAGGATGGAAAACAGACCGCTTTTGACCTGTGCCCCGCAGGTAAGTGCCGCGATAAGCGTGCCCGCCGCAGCAATGCCTATCGTGCCGAGCAGCAGCGTCCCCAAGAATACACCGCCCAGCATCACCTCAGCCCCCGTCAGCAATAAAAACAAGGGCGCAATAAAAACTGTCAGGCACAGCAGGAGAAAGCCCGTATAGAGCAGCTTGCCCCAAAGCACCATCTGCGCCGCCCCATAGAGCTTCAGCGTAGGCAAGGTGCCTGCCGTATCCTCATCAACAAAGCTCCGGTCTGCTCCGGCCATGGAAGCAAAGAACAAAATAATCCAGAGAAGCGCCGCCGCAAGTTTCGGCTCTAACGGAGCGCCCTGCAGAGCCATGCTGACACAGGCCAGCGTGGTCAGCGCAAACATCAACATCGCTGCCCAGGCGGCCTTAAAACGCAGGCCTAAGGTAAATTCCTTGACAAAGACCAGCTTAATCCCCGGCCAAAGCGATGATTTCATCGGCCAGCGCCTCCTCTCCGGGGTCATTCGTGGCGAGTGCCACCAGTACATTCTGCTGAGCGGCCGCCCGCACCTCGCGTGCCACCATCGCCCGGCCTGCTTCATCCAGGTTGGCCCCCGGTTCATCGAGCAGCCAGATATCTGCCTGCGCTGCCAGTAGCACGGCCATCTTCAGCCGCTGCCGCATCCCCGTGGAAAACTCCCCGGTATAAGATGCGGCTACAACCTTAGCCGAAAGTTCAACCCGCTCCAAAAGCTGCCGATAATCCGCATCGGTAAGAGAACGCCCTCGCAGCCCTAGAAAAAAATCCATATTTTCCCGCGCGGTCAGGCGGTCATAAAAGCGCAGTTCCGGCGTGACCATAGCCAAGTGCTCACGCAACGCCGCCTGTTTCAATACGCCATCAGCATCACTTACCGTAACCTTGCCCTTGGTCGGCAGCAGCAAATGCCCGGCCAGCTTCAAAAAGGTGGATTTGCCGCTGCCATTAAAACCGGTAACGGCTGTAATCCGGCCGCTATGCAGTTTAACCGTCAACGGGCCAAAAATTTGCCGTCCATGAAAGGACTGGCTGACCTCGCTAAATTCTATCGTAATCATAACTTAGTCCATCGCCGCAATCTTTGTGGCATCCAATTCCATCCAATCCTCACCTGTACGCAGGAGCCCTTCTGCCTGCATACTGCTGATTTCACGGGTCAGTGCACTGCGGTTGCATTCCAGCTCCTTGGCCAGCTGCACCCGGCCCGGCACCGGCACGCGGGCTTTGCCCTGACGCTGTTCCTTATAGAGCAGATAGAGAATCAGCCGTTCCCGCAAAGTCTTTTGGGAGAGAATCTTGATTTTCTGCATCATCAGCACATTTTTGCGGCAAAAGGCTTCCAAAAGGTTCTTCATGACCAGACCATGTGTGCGCCCCAGCTTCGGGCCTGCCGTCAGCAAAGCCTGATAAGGAATCCAAAGCACCAGTACATCCGTCAAGGCTTCAATGGCCATATCGTACGGAATCTGCGGCATAATGGCCGAAGTGCTGCCAAGCATCGCTCCCCGCTCCAGATTATGGCTGACATTTTCATTGCCAAAACGGTCTTCTGCCAATACCTGAGCCTCACCTTCCACGATGACACCGATATTGTGGTTTTCCTCATAAGCCTCCAAAATCCGTGCGCCCCGGCTGACCCGCTTTATCTTAGCACCAGTAACCGCAATGAATTGCTCCACCTCTGCTGCCGGCACCCCCTGAAACAGCGGCAGCTCATGCAAATCAAGATGATAAACCTGCATCGCTTTCACTCCTAAGTACACATTTTTCTTCATTATAGCAATAATCACGCGATCATCATGTTGCTTTGGCAACTGTATATAGTAATTATTCTATCAGGCGAAATAAACTCCTGCATTGGAGTATCCTACAAGAAATGAATCGCTGTTTTGTAAGGATATTTTCACAACAAAACCGCCCCTTAACGAGGCGGTTCTGTTCATTCGTCAGCATTATGTTTTTACAAGCTTCCTTTTACCAAGGCATTGGCATCCTGAATTACCTGATGTGCCAAATCAATCGCTTCGCCGCTGATGCGCATGCATTTGTCCGGATTATGGAACCCATTGCCGTTTTCGGCAGCTACCCAGTCCCAATACCACTGTGCTTCGCGCAGTTTCAGCCGTACAGGTGCCAGCTGTTCATCCGTGGCACCAGCATCCATGGCAGCCTTTACCGCCAAGTGCGCCTTGGCCACCGTCTGGCCGGCAACACGCTGCAGTTTGAAGTTATTGTCATGGATGGTCTTCACTCGGGCAATCAGCGTTTCCTTGCTCTCATCGTGGCACTTGAGGCAGGATGCTTCAATCGTCTTTAAGGGGCTGGTCATCCAATGCGAGGTGTATTTCTGACCGTTTTCCCGCATATAGGGCATATGGCAGTCCACGCAGGTCACACCGGCATCGGCATGGACGCTGGTCGTCCAGATTTCAAAGTCCGGATGCTGAGCCTTCAGCATCGGCGTCTTGGAGTCGGGAT
>CADBYQ010000130.1 GCA_902798865.1 Pseudoselenomonas ruminantium
ATCAACAGCATTGTGCCGGATACGGACCCCATGATGATTGTTGGTTTCCTCTGTGTGTATGTTGCTTTTTACTCCTTTACCTGGGCACCCCTTACCTGGGTTATCGTTGGTGAAATATTCCCCCTGGCAATCCGCGGCCGTGCTTCTGGTATGGCTTCCTCCTTTAACTGGAATGGCTCTTTCCTGGTTGGTCTGTTGTTCCCAATTATGACCGCCAGCATTTCGCAGGCCGCCGTATTTGCCATCTTTGGCTGCGTCTGCTTGTTGGGCGTAGCCTTTATCCGGAACTGTGTACCGGAAACGCGTGGTGCAACTCTGGAAGAAATTGAAGCAGCGGGGATTGCACACGGAAAAAAAGATGAAGCCTGCCCGGCGACAAATATGGGCTAATATATAACCATCATCATTTAGGAGGCTATTGGTTATGGACTTGGTAAAAAATGCGGCATGCATCGAAAGCGGTGCTACGGCACTGGGCGTGGAGCTGGGCTCCACCCGCATCAAAGCCGTGCTCGTGAACGAGGCTTGCGAAACCTTGGCAAGTGCCAGCTTTGAATGGGAAAATCAGCTGGTAGATGGTATTTGGACATATGAAATGTCCGAAGCCTGGAGAGGCATTCAGACCTGCTTTAAGGAGCTGGCGGCGGATGTAAAGAGCCGCTATCATGTGCCCCTCACGCAGATTGGTTCCATCGGCATCAGTGCGATGATGCACGGCTATCTGCCCTTTGACAAGGACGGCAAACAGCTGGCGCCTTTCCGCACCTGGCGCAACAACATCACTGGCGTTGCGGCAGACAAGCTGACGGAAGCGCTGAATTTCAACATTCCGCAGCGTTGGAGCATTGCCCATCTGTATCAGGCCATCCTAAATGGTGAGGAACATGTCAAGGATATTGATTTCCTGACGACGCTGGCAGGTTATATTCACTGGCAGCTCTGTGGGGAAAAGGTCTTGGGCGTAGGTGATGCTTCAGGCATGTTCCCCATTGATGAGGCAACGGGCGATTATGATGCAGGCATGGTTAAAATCTTTGACAGTCTGCCGGAAGTCGCCAAAATGCCGTGGAATCTGACCGCTGTTCTGCCGAAATCCCTGCGGGCTGGCGTGGAGGCTGGCCATCTGACGGAAGCCGGGGCAAAACTTCTTGACCCGAGCGGAACCTTGCAGGCCGGAGCACTCATGGCACCGCCAGAAGGCGATGCTGGTACCGGCATGGTATCGACCAACAGCGTGCGCAAGCGCACAGGCAATATTTCCGTCGGTACTTCGGCGTTCTCTATGAATGTATTGGATGAACCTTTGAAGGCTGTGCACCGGGACATTGACATCGTAACAACCCCCGATGGTGCCAATGTGGCCATGGTGCATGTCAATAACTGTTCTTCGGATATCAATGCCTGGGTCAATATGTTCGGCGAATTTGCCAAGGCTATCGGCCATGAGCAGACACCGGCAAAACTCTACAGCACCCTCTTTAATACGACAGTCGGCGCCGATAAGGATGCTGGCGGGCTCGTGAATTACAGCTGCCTGTCCGGGGAAAATATCACCAAGGTGGAAGCTGGACGCCCGCTGTTTGTACGGACGCCGCACAGCCATATGAATCTGGGCAACTTTATGCTGGCACAGCTTTATGGCTCGTTTGCACCGCTGAAAATCGGCATGGATGTGCTCATTCAGGATGAAGGCGTCAAGACCGATGTGATGGTGGCGCAGGGCGGCCTCTTCAAGACGCCGGTCATTGCGCAGCAGGTACTCGCCGACAGCCTGGGGATTCCCATTACCGTAATGGATACGGCCAGTGAGGGCGGCCCTTGGGGCATGGCAGTGCTGGCGGTTTATGCCAAGGAAGGTGCTAAGGAAAAACTGCCGGACTTCCTCGACAGCAAGGTGTTCAAGAATCCGCAGAGCACCACGCTGACGCCGAATGCGGCAGGTATGGAAGGATGCAAAAAGTTCATCGCCAACTATCAGGCGGGCTTACCGCTTGAGCAGCAGGCTGGTGGGCTTGTGGCAGATAAATAACATTCATATTAAACATGTTTAGTCAAATGCATAGAAGGGAAGTATTAGCATGTTGGAAGTAAAAAATTATGAATTCTGGTTTGTAGCAGGCAGTCAGCATCTTTATGGCGAGGAACAGCTCAAGAATGTTGAGCGTGACACGCAGGACATTGTGGACAAATTAAATGCCAGCGGCAAGCTGCCGTATAAGGTGGTTTGCAAAGGTGTTATGACTACGGCTGATGGCATCACGCAGTTTATGAAGGATGTCAACTACCATGATGAAGTAGCCGGTGTGATTACCTGGATGCACACGTTCTCGCCGGCAAAGAACTGGATTCGCGGCACGAAACTGCTGCAGAAACCGCTGCTGCATCTGGCTACGCAGTATCTCAATGAAATTCCCTATGCAACGATTGACTTTGACTACATGAACCTCAACCAGAGTGCGCATGGTGACCGTGAATACGGCTATCTGAACTCCCGTCTGAACATCAACAACAAGATTGTCTATGGCTACTGGGGCGATGAAGAAGTACAGCAGGAAATTGCTTCCTGGCAGGATGTAGCTGTAGCTTATAACGAAAGCTTCCATATCCGTGTTTGCCGTTTCGGCGATACCATGCGTGATGTAGCCGTTACGGAAGGTGACAAGGTAGAAGCACAGATTCAGCTCGGCTGGACGGTTGACTATTGGCCGGTAGGCGACCTCGTGGATGAGGTAGATGCTGTTTCTGAAGCAGATATTGATGCAGAATACAAGAAATTTTCCGAAATGTACACGCTCAATCCGCAGGACAACCCGCAGGATAAATTTGAGGCATCTGTACGCTATCAGCTGCGTGAATATCTGGGCATCAAGAAATTCCTGGATGACAGAGGCTACAATGCGTTCTGCACGAACTTCCAGGATTTGAAGGGCCTCAAACAGCTGCCGGGTCTGGCTGCGCAGCTTCTGATGCGTGATGGTTATGGCTTTGCCGCTGAAGGTGACTGGAAGCATGCTGCACTGGCTCGCCTGCTGAAAATCATGGCCCATAATGACCGTACGGTATTCATGGAAGACTATACGCTCGACCTGCGCAAAGGCCATGAAGCAATCCTTGGTGCGCATATGCTCGAAGTTGACCCGACCATTGCTAGCGATAAACCGAAAGTGGAAGTGCATCCGCTTGATATCGGCGGCAAGGATGACCCGGCTCGTCTGGTATTCACCGGTGCTGACGGTGAAGCTGTCGATGTGACGGTGGCTGACTTCCGCGATGGCTTCCGTCTGATCAGCTATCCGGTTGACTGCCGCAAGGCTGAAGCGGAAACGCCGCATCTGCCGGTAGCAAAACAGCTTTGGACGCCGAAATGCGGCCTGAAAAAGGGCTCCACGGAATGGATTAAAGCTGGTGGCGGCCATCATACGGTGCTGTCCTTCCGTTTGACGGAAGAACAGATTCATGATTTGGGCGTGATGCTGGGCATGAATTTGGTGGAGATTTGCTAATTAAAAGTTGACATCGTAGGAGTAAGGCGCCCGGCGGCTGATAATACTTTTCCTCTGCTTAGACAGGCTTGTCAAACGCGCCGGAAAAGCATTATCAGTCGCCGGGCTTATTGCGTAGCCGGATGTTTGTCTTACATCGCAATGGAAAGGCGCCTAAGAGCGCCGGTAATATTTTCCTTCGCTTAGACAGGCTTGTCAAACGCTGCGGAAAATATCACCAATACCCGTGGGCTTACTGCGTAGCAGTGGGGTAACAGCGTCATAGTAAGGCGCCAAAGGGGGCTGGTTTACTGCGTTGCAGTGGCAGTAAAACAATAAAAAGTGTGTTCGAACAAAAATAAAGAATAAAAACATATTGACAAATACGGTGCAAAAGAGTATCGTATTAGATAGAAAAAGTTGTGGCTAAGCTGAGCAATAGCGTTATTTATGTTTAATTGTCTGAGTTTTGCTAAAAGACTATATTGTGTGCATTTTAATATGTGCACGAGAACAGACAGCGGATTGCAGCAGCAAACTGCGCAAGGCTAATCGCAAAGGGGGCAGGGCAAGAGATCGGTGCAGGAGTCACACGCGGAATCATGATGTAGCAAAGGAGACGATGAGATGAAAAAGCTCATAGCATTATTACTAGCAAGCGTTATGATGATTGTAGCTGCCGGTTGCGGCGGTGGTGGTGAACAGGCTAAAGACAACGGCAAGTCCGGTGGCGGTGACAAGAAGATTACCATGGGCTTCTCCCAGATCGGAGCGGAATCCGAATGGAGAACGGCTAACACGGAATCCATCAAGAAAGCAGCAGAAGAAGCTGGCATCAACCTGCAGTTCTCGGATGCACAGCAGAAACAGGAAAATCAGATTAAAGCTATTCGTTCCTTTATCGCACAGGGCGTAGATATTATCGCTTTCGTGCCCATCGTAGAAACGGGCTGGGATACGGTACTCAAAGAAGCAAAAGATGCCAAAATCCCGGTTGTCGTTGTTGACCGCGATGTGAAACTCGCCGATGACAGCCTCTATGTTGCCAAAATCGGTACCGACTCCGTAAAAGAAGGCAACAACGTATTCAAATGGATTGACGAATACATGGCTAAAGAAAAGAAGACTCCGCGTGATGGTGGCAGCCAGTACAACGTAGTTGTTCTCGAAGGTACGGTTGGTTCTTCCGTAGCTATCCGCCGTCAGGAAGGCTTCAAAGATGCTATGGCAAAATCCCCGAATGCTGGCAAATATAACATCCTCGCTTCCCAGACCGGTGAATTCACCCGTCAGAAAGGCCAGGAAGTTATGGAATCTTTCCTGAAATCCTATGGTCCGAAAATCGACATCCTCTTTGCTCATAACGACGATATGGCTCTCGGTGCTATTCAGGCAATCGAAAAAGCTGGCCTCAAACCCGGCAAAGACATCACCATTATCTCCATCGATGGCGTAAAAGGTATGTTCCAGGCTATGATTGAAGGCAAAGCAAACTGCACGGTAGAATGCAACCCGCTGCAGGGCAAACTCCTGATGGAAACGGCTAAGAAGATTCTTGCCGGTGAAAAAGTTGACAAACTGGTTTATGTTGACGAAGGCGTCTTCCCTGCTGATGTAGCAGAAAAGACCCTGCCGGAACGCAAATACTAAGCTGAGATTCAAGTAAATGCAAGGCCGTGCCCGTACAGCGTATGTGTGCGGACACGGCTTTATTTGTACCTATAATTAATTAGCGCATAAGGAGTGACATCTATGGCACAGGCACTACTGGAAATGCGGCATATCACCAAGGAATTCCCTGGTGTGCGGGCACTATCCAATGTGGACTTTACCTTGCATGCAGGCGAAATTCATTCCCTGATGGGTGAAAATGGCGCCGGCAAATCCACTTTGGTCAAGGTGCTGACCGGCGTATACCCCAGAGATGGTGGAACGGTGTTCTTAAATGGCAAGGCCATCAACCCAAAGACCCCGAAAGATGCACAGGACTGCGGCATTTCGACCGTTTATCAGGAAGTAAACCTCTGTTCGAATCTGACGGTGGCGGAAAACATTTTTATCGGCCGTGAACCGCGCAAATTTGGCATGATTGACTGGAAGACCATTAATCAGCGGGCGGCAGAGCTGCTGGCTAAGTTGGATGTACATATTGATGTAACCAAGACGTTGGACAACTATTCCGTGGCATTGCAGCAGATGATTGCCATTGCCCGTGCCGTGGATGTGGATGCCAAGATTCTGATTTTGGACGAGCCAACATCTTCCCTGAATGAAGAAGAAACTGCCCATCTGTTCAAGATTATGCGGCAGCTGCAAAAGCAGGGCTTAGGTATTATCTTTATCTCTCATTTCCTCGACCAAATCTATGAAATCTGCGACCATATCACGGTATTGCGCAACGGTGAACTGGTGGGTGCCTATGAAACGGCCAAACTGCCTCGGCTGGAACTCATCGCCAAGATGGTCGGTAAAGACCTCAACGAAGTCAAGGATATGGATAATTTTGCCGAAAAGAGCGTACCGAGCGACGAGGTCTTCTTAGATGCCAAGGGCATTGGCGCTGTGGGCAAGCTCAACGAAGTGGATGTACAGATTCACAAGGGCGAGGTTATCGGCTTTGCCGGGCTCTTAGGCTCCGGGCGCACGGAAACTGCAGAACTTCTGTTCGGCATCAACGAAAGCAATAAGGGGTCGCTGTCCATCAATGGCAAGAAGCTGCATTTGAAGAAAATCGGATTCTGTCCCGAAGACCGCAAGCTGTCCGGCATTATTGGCGATTTGTCGGTGCGGGAGAACATTATCCTCGCCATGCAGGCAAAGGACGGTATTCTGCGCCACATTCCCTATGAGGAACAGGTCAAGATTGCCGATGACTGCATCAAGCTGCTGCGCATCAAGGTTTCAAGCCGGGAACAGCTCGTGAAGAATCTCTCGGGCGGCAATCAGCAGAAGGTTATTATCGCCCGCTGGCTGGCTACGCAGCCGGATTTGCTCATCCTCGATGAGCCGACCCGTGGTATTGATGTTGGTACCAAGACTGAGATTCAGAAGATGGCTATTTCGCTGGCCAAGAAGAAGGGCATGGCAGTGGTGTTCATTTCCTCGGAAATGGATGAAATGGTGCGTACCTGTACGAAACTCGTCGTTATGCGCGACAGGCGCAAGGTGGCAGAACTTACCGGTTCGGATATCAGTTCGGATGGCGTGATGAAGGCCATTGCAGGAGGTGCAGCCTGATGGAAATGCTGAAAAAATTTAGTGGCAGTTCCCTTTTCCTGCCCGTGGTGGCATTGACGGTACTGCTCATATTCAACACCTTGTTTGTCGATGGATTTTTGACCATTCAAATGACTGAGGACGGTCATTTATATGGCCGCTTGGTAGATATTCTGAACCGTTCCTGCTCCTTGATTATTTTGGCTTTGGGCATGACCTTCGTCATTGCGACCAGCGGCATTGGTATTTCCGTTGGCGCCGTGGTGGCCATCTCAGCCGCTGTGGTCTGCACGCTGATTGGCGGCCGTGGTGACGGTGTGGCTGAAATGCCCATGAGCGTTGCCATGCTGGCTGCTGTTGGCGTTGGTGTGCTCTGCGGTATG
>CADBYQ010000131.1:0-6188 GCA_902798865.1 Pseudoselenomonas ruminantium
CTGCGCAAGAAGAGGTAGGTACGAGAGGCGCCGCTACCTCCGCTTACACGGTGCATCCGGATATTGCGCTGATTCTTGAGACTACCACCGCATCCGACATTTCGGGAGTACCTGCGCATAAGAAGGTCTGCTCTGCGGGCGGCGGCGTGTTATTATTTGGCCGGACGGACAGGTGAACTATCAATGAAGGTTTCTGGTGCCCAGCCGCACTTAAAGGCAGGCAGCAGTAACAAGGGTGAGTTTTATGCGCAGATTCCACTGGTGGAACGACCGGAAGACATTGTACACGAGGGCAAGGGATTTTATCGGGTCAATATGCCGGGAATTGTGCAAATCGTCATGCCACTGCATAAAGAGCAGGAAAAAACGCTTTCAGAGGAGAATGTAAAAAAGAGGACCTTGGAGATTTTGCAGCAACAGCATTTGTTGGGCACACCTGCTGCCGGCGTGATGTTTTTGGTGAAAACAGAGAAAGGACAGCGTATCTATCCTTGTGTCCGCGTAGCGGCGCTGGGAACGCTGATTTGCGAGCAGGCTTGTGGCAGCGGTACAATGGCTGTGGGGCTGGTCGAAGCAGCAAAGACTGGCAGGGATGTAGATATTTCCCTGTTGCAGCCGTCCGGGCAAGTGATTCATGCGCAGGTTTTGCATACCGGAAAACCACTGCCGGTATGCCGGATTTTGGGAACTGTGAATGGCGATAACCGTAAGCGCTGGCTGCGTGATATTGGAATTGGGGGAAGGTGAGCATATGAAAAAAAATGGGAGTATTCGTCAGCAAGTGCAACGGTTGTTGTTCCTTTGCAGCGTGGTATCCTTGCTTTTGCTCGGTGGGATTGCCTTGTTGGGCATGATGGGGGCCAGGGAAAATTCCCGGCAGAGCGGTTATGAAATGGGCGAAGAAGCAGCCCTGACCGTCAGCACTACACTTAGAAAAGAAGCAGAAGAACGCATGCAGCTGCTGGCCTCGGAGCGGGCTGCGCAAATCGGTTTGGAACTGCAGCGCATTGCCGACCGTACGGAACTGATGCGCAGTGAAATCAGCTGGATTATGGAGCACACAGGAGATTATCCGCTGCGCAGCATTTCGGAACCACGCCGGGAAAATGCCGGTCAATTGGTGCCGCAGCTTGAACTTGCCGCGGGACTGGATCGCGGAGCCGTTGCGCAGGAAATCGGGCTGATGGCCAATGCGCAGGACATCATGCTGCAGGTGGCTGTGCAAAATGGTGAAGGCACGGCAATAAGTGCAGCTTCCAAGAATGGCTTTACGATTTCGGTGGATAAAGATTCTGCTGCACGCTTTACTTCGCCGGAAGCTGTGGCACCTGCGCCCTTTGATGGCACGAGCCGGCCTTGGTACAAACTGGCAGAACGAACGGGGAAATCCGTATTTACCGATGTTTATGCAGACAGCTTTACTGGCGGGCTGCGTATTGCCTGCACAACGCCTCATCAGGTTAATGGCGGTTTTGCAGGTGTTGTGGCTATGTCGTCCTATTTGGAAGGCATCAGCCAGTTGGTGCTGAATGCGCAGGCAGAAACCTGTTTTGTGGTGGATAAGAAAGGGCAGCTGCTCTTTTTCAAGGACGAGGTGGGGATGCTCAACGGCCATGTACAGCCGCAGATGGATTTGCGCACCATGTCCAATGAGAGCATAGCCGCTACAGCTGCTGCTATGACTGAGGGGAAAATTGGTACTTGCACTGTAAGCATTGATGGCAAGGAGTTTTATTTGGCGTATGCTCCCATCAAGCAGACCGGCTGGAGCTTTGCCGCTGCTTTGAATGCAGATGATGTACTGGCTACAGAAGCGAAAGCCCGTACGGATGTACTGGCCATAGCTAAAGAAAATATTGAGGATATGGATGCCCATATGACCAAAGTAATTTTGGCTATGGCTGTGGTCATTGTGCTGATTATCCTCTTTGTCAGTTGGCAGGGCAGACGCATGGGCGACCGCTTTGTTCATCCCATTTTGGACCTTTCCGATGGCGTGCGCGAGATAGCCAGCGGCAATCTGGACAAAAAGCTGGATATCCGTACCGGGGATGAAATCGAACACCTTTCGGTCTGCTTCAACGCCATGACGGATGAACTGCAGAGTTACATGAAAAATCTTACCCGGATAACGGCTGAGAAAGAGCGAATTGCTACGGAACTCAATGTTGCCACAAACATTCGGGAAAGCATGCTGCCCAGTATTTTCCCGCCTTTCCCCGGTTGTCCGGATATTGATATCCGCGCTACAATGCATGCCGCCAAAGAGGTCGGTGGTGATTTTTACGACTTTTATATGCTCGATGAAAAGCATATCGGTGTGACCATTGCCGATGTTTCTGGCAAGGGCGTGCCAGCGGCCCTCTTTATGGTTATTTCCAAGACCATTTTGAAAAATTTTGCTTTGACGGTGACCGGAGAAGATGATTTGGCGGCCGTAGTCGCTTGCACGAATGACCAATTGTGCCAAAACAATGATGCGATGATGTTTGTCACCGCCTTTGTGGGTATGCTGGATATTACTACCGGGAAATTTACTTATGTAAATGCCGGTCATAATCCGCCATTGGTTTACCATCGCCGGGAGGGTAAGTTCTCTTATATGAATGTCAAGCGCAATTTTGTGTTAGGCGGTATGGATGAACTGGACTTCCAGCAGCAGGAAATCATGCTGGAACGGGGCGATAAACTGTTCTTGTATACGGATGGTGTTACTGAAGCGCTTAGCGAAGACGAAGAACTTTATGGTGAAGAACGTCTGGAAAAATGCCTGAATGGTTTGGATGCAGAACATACAGACTTAAGTGGCATTCTGGATACGGTGCAAAAATCCTTGGATGTCCATGTACAAGAAGCCGAACAATCCGATGATATTACCATGCTGGCTTTAGAATACAAGGATGTATGCGAAACGGAGGGGTAACATGCAGGGAAGGTGATGACGGATGAAGCGAACAAGTATTCGCGAGCAGTTACAAAGGCTATTGTTTCTTTGTAGTATAGTTTCCTTGTTTTTGTTTTTTTTTTTCGCTCTGCTGGGGATGCTGGGGGCGAGGATAAATTCCACCGAAAATGGCTATGAAATGGGTGCCAAGGCTGCAGAAACGGTTAGTGATACACTGAAGCAGGAGGCTGAGAACCGTTTGCAGCTCCTGGCTGCAGAACGAGCCAGTTATATCGGCCTGGAAATGCAGCGCCTTGCTGATCGTACGGAATTGATCCGCAAGGAAATGAATTGGATTTTGAGCCATGAGAGCGAGTATCCACAGCGCAGCATAGCTGAACCAAGCAGAGAAAATGCAGGGAAATTTGTTCCGCAGCTGGAGTTTGCTGCAGGCCTGAACCGAGAGGCTTTAGCACACGAAATCGGATTGACCGCCAATATACAGGACGTGATGATGCAGGTAGCTATGCTGAATGGCGAAGATACGATTATCAGTGCAGCCTCCAAGAATGGTTTTACGATAACCGTTGATACGAACTCTGCTGAACGTTTTGCAGCACCGGAGGATGCAAGGCCCCGCTACTTTGACGGCACTAGCCGTCCCTGGTACAAATTGGCCAAAGGACAGGGAAAACTCACGTTTACCAATGTTTATATGGCCAAATTTGCGCACAAATTAAGCATTGCTTGTGCAGTACCGTATCAGGCACAGAATGAATTTGCCGGCGTTGTGGCCATGTCGACCTCTTTGGATAAAATAAGCCAGCTGGTGTTGAATACGCAGGCAGAAACCTGCTTTGTCGTGGACAATAAAGGTCAGATGCTTTTCTACAAAGATGATACGGGTATCATTAAAGAGCAATTGCAAGCGAATAGGGGAGATAATACACTGTCCAATGCAGGCATAGAAACGGTTGTCCATAAGATGACGGCAGGGCAAAGTGGTGTCTGCAACATAACGATTGATGGGAAGAATTTTTATTTGGCCTATGCGCCCATTAAACAGACCGGTTGGAGCTTTGCCGCAGCACTAGATGCAGAAGATGTATTGGCTACAGAGACCAAGACCCGTACGGATGTGTTGGCTCTGGCCAAGAAAAATGTTGCGGCTATGGATGCCCATATGACCATGGTGATTTTGGTAATGGCTGTGGGCATTGCGCTGATCATCTTTACGGTCCGTTGGCAGGGACAGCGCATGGGTGAGCGTTTTGTCCGCCCTATTTTGAATCTTGCTGACGGCGTGCGGGAAATCGCTAGCGGCAATCTGGATAAGAAATTAGCGATTCATACCGGTGATGAAATTGAATATTTGGCGGATAGCTTCAATGTGATGACGGATGAGCTGCAAACCTATATGCGTAATCTAACGCAGGAAACTGCAGAAAAGGAGCATATCGCCACAGAACTGAACGTGGCAACCCAAATTCAGGAGAGTATGCTTCCAAATATCTTTCCGCCATTTCCTGAACGCAGTGATTTTGATATTTATGCCACCATGCATGCTGCTAAGGAAGTGGGCGGAGATTTCTACGATTTTTACCTGTTGGATGACAACCATTTGATGGTTACCATAGCGGATGTTTCTGGCAAAGGCATACCAGCGGCCCTCTTTATGGTCATAGCGAAAACGATTTTGAAAAATTTTGCCATGACGATGACTGGAAAAGATGATTTGGCGGCAGTGGTATCCTGTACGAATGACCAACTGTGTCAGAACAATGATGTCATGATGTTTGTTACCGCTTTTGTGGGATTGCTCGATATTCAGACGGGGAAATTTGTCTATGTTAATGCCGGGCATAATCCGCCATTAGTTTATCGTCATAAGACGCAGCAATTTTCCTATATGGAAGTCAAACGCAATTTTGTCTTAGGGGGCATGGATGAATTGGATTATCAGGCGCAGAAAATGATGCTGGAGCCTGATGATAAATTGTTTTTCTATACCGATGGGGTTACGGAAGCCTTGAATGAAGCAGAAGAACTTTATGGTGAAGAACGTTTGCTAAAATGTTTAAATGAGGCAGGTGCAGATCGGCTTGACTTAAAAGGCTTGCTGACTGCTGTACAAAAATCCTTGGCGGCTCATGTTGGGGAGGCTGAGCAATCGGATGACATCACCATGATGGTTTTGGATTATCAAGGCAAACAGAATGGGGAGGTGTAAGGCGTGACAAACGCTGAAATAAAAAAATTGGTCTTGGAGGCTAAAGTAGAAAATCTTGTCGCAGTGAATGAATTTGTGGACGAAATTTTACAGCCGTTAAATTGTTCCATGAAAATCCAAATGCAGCTGGAACTGGCTGTAGAGGAAATCTTTGTCAATATTGCCAACTATGCTTATGGGGAGAGCACGGGTAAGGCATTTATAACGGGCAGAATTTTGGAAAATCCCTTACGTTTGGAATTGGTGTTTATGGATGAGGGAACTCCTTATAATCCACTGGCGCGCAAGGACCCTGATTTGGAACAGAAAATGGAAGACCGTGCTATTGGCGGGCTCGGGATATATCTGGTTAAAAAAAATGTAGAAGAAATAGCGTATTCCTACCAAGAGGGGAAAAATGTTCTTACCTTATGCAAACATATCCAGTGAGATAAGACCTTGCCTCCGGCAAGGCCTTTCCTGTATAATGGTAGGCGTAACCATTCACGCGGAGGTGTATCATGCAGAAGCGCAGAATTATTATAGGCGGGATTCTTGGCCTGGTTTTGGCCGGGGGAGGTGTGTTTTGGCTTAACGCATCTTCAAATGTGCCTGCTCAGCAGCAGATAACAGAAACCACGGTGGCTACCCGAGCAGAAAATGTTCCTAATCCCGATAAGCTGACACCGCCCCAAGCGGCTCAACGACAGGAAAAACCAGCGGTAAAACCCATAAAAGATGTTTTTGTCTACAGTTATGAAGGCGAACAGGTCTTTATCGTGGCAGGCTCAGTGACTGCGGATAAGAAAAATCATCAATGGCAGGCACAGATAAAAAATGTCAACCGTAAAGGGCAGGCACAGCCCGTACAGTCTGTGATGTTTAAGCAGGAGGGAAACCAGATTCTGACCTGTAATGCGGACGGTAAATGGCGTAATATTGATGAAATGGACAAGACAATTTTTAATAAAGTTGTCGATATTTCGGGGACGTATTGATGAATTGAATAAAGTTTTTTTAAAAAAGTGCATTTTAGGTGTTGACAAGCGGATACCTTATCCGTATAATAATATATGTCGCTGAACGACAGCGGCA
>CADBYQ010000131.1:6283-10282 GCA_902798865.1 Pseudoselenomonas ruminantium
CGGAAATAGCTCAGTTGGTAGAGCATCACCTTGCCAAGGTGGGGGTCGCGAGTTCGAGTCTCGTTTTCCGCTCCATATTATGGCGACATAGCCAAGTGGTAAGGCCGAGGACTGCAAATCCTTTATCCTCAGTTCGATTCTGAGTGTCGCCTCCAATTTCATAATGCGGAAATAGCTCAGTTGGTAGAGCATCACCTTGCCAAGGTGGGGGTCGCGAGTTCGAGTCTCGTTTTCCGCTCCATTTTTATGGCGACATAGCCAAGTGGTAAGGCCGAGGACTGCAAATCCTTTATCCTCAGTTCGATTCTGAGTGTCGCCTCCAAAATGAAAATAAGCCTTCTCCTGCTGATGGGAGAAGGCTTTTCTGTATTGAAAGTGGTTTTGGTTTATAGTAAAATATAAAATATGTGATTTAACGGGGAGGCTGTAATAATGGAATTGCAGGACAAAGACTTAATTGAAGAAAAAATCGGCAGCGAAGATATTTTTGACGGAACCCTGTTGCATGTAAAACGGGATACGGTCAAGCTGCCCAATGGCAGTGAATCCACGCGCGAATGGATTAAACATCCCGGGGCGTCAGCCGTTATTCCTCTGCTCGATGATGGACAGGTTATTCTCGTGAAGCAGTACCGTTATCCGATTGGCCGCATTACGCTGGAGATTCCCGCAGGCAAATTAGATGCTCCGGATGAAGACCCTCTACTTTGTGCAATCCGGGAACTTTCCGAGGAAACGGGCTATCAGGCAGAAAATATAACGAAACTTACTACCGTTGCTACAACAGTAGGTTTTTCCAATGAATATATTCATATCTATGCAGCAACAGGCCTTACGGCAGGCAAGCAGCATACCGATGAAGATGAATTCATCAATGTGGTGAAGATGCCTCTGTCTCAGGCCGTGGAGTTGGTAACAAAAGGGGAAATCTATGATGCCAAATCGGTGGCAGCGATTCTGCTGTTAGAACGCAGCCAGAAGGAGAATGCAAATGTTTGATTTTAATCTGATGCATATTATCGCCGGGCTTCCGGGGCTTTTGATTGCCATGGTCATTCATGAATATGCCCATGCGCAGGTGGCTGTATGGCTGGGAGATTTTACGCCGCGATTGATGGGCAGGCTTACGCTCAATCCCAAGGCCCATGTTGACCCCATCGGCATGTTGATGCTGTTTTTGGTGCATTTTGGCTGGGCAAAGCCTGTTATGATCAACCCGCGGAATTTCTTTTCTAGCTCTGCTGGCGCTGCTCCTTTACAGCCGTATGGGCGGCGATATGACGGCCGGTGTGTATCTGGTCTTTCAGATGATTATTGAGTACAATATCGGTTTTGGCATCTTTAACCTGATTCCGCTGCCGCCGCTTGATGGTTCGCATGTACTTATGCAGCTTTTGCCGCGCGATATGGCCTACAAACTGGCAGGACTTGAGCGTTACAGCTTTTTGATTCTGATTGTGCTGCTCATGACGCCGGTACTCAGCATGATTCTGATTCCCTGTCGGGCGCTGATTTGGCATATCTTTAGTCTGCTGTTAAGCCCGTTTTTCTAAATGGAAGATTACAAGATTAAACTGGATGCGTTTGAAGGTCCGATGGACCTTCTGATGCATCTGATTGAAAAGAACAAGATTGATATTTATGATATTCCCATTGCGGAACTGACCCGTCAATATCTGGACTATCTGGATAAATTCCGGGAGTTCAATATGGAGATAGCCAGTTCCTTTTTGGTGATGGCGGCAACGCTTTTGCAGATTAAATCCCGCATGATGCTGCCCAAGGCACCGCAGGAGGAAGGCGAACCCGAGGAAGACCCACGCTTTGAACTCGTGCAGCGGATTTTGGAATACCGCAAGTTCAAACAGGTAAGTCAGGTCTTAGGCGATATGGCGGGGATTCAGGAGCGTTTTGTCGCGCGTGAACCCATGGAACTGCCGGTTCATCATCTGCCGCCGGGCAATCTTTCCCTGCAGCAGTTAGTGGAAGCCTTTCATACCGTGCTGTCGGTGAAGGAGGAACTCTCGATTCCCAAGGCTTTAGTGGAGCCGGAGGAATACAGCATCAAGGACAAGATGGAAAACATCATTCTGCTGTTAGGGCGCAGCCGGGGGAAATTGCTCTTTTCCGAGGCGTTTCGTTCGGGAACCCGCAGCGAACTGATTGTCACCTTTTTGGCTTTGCTGGAACTGATGAAACTGCGGACGGTAACGGTAAAACAGCAGCGTTCGTTTGCGGAAATCTATATCTGTGTCCGGGAGGAGGAAGTTCATGCCTGAGAAAAAGCGGGCAGAAATAGCCGATACGGGCTTGGTGGAGGCGGTGCTCTTTGCCGCAGGCAACCCCATGACCGTAAAGGAAATTGCCCATATCATTGAGCTGGATGTATTGGGCACGCAAAATATCATCACCCGCCTGCAGCAGGAATTGGACGAGCGTAAAAGCGGTCTGACTTTGCGGCAGGTGGCAGGCGGCTATCAGCTGGCTACCCGGCCGGAGGCGTTTGTGACCATTGAACGGTTAAGCCAGGTCGTAGACAGGAAGATTTCTGCACCGACGATGGAAACCCTGTCCATTATCGCCTTTAAGCAGCCCATTACCAAGGCGGAGATTGAACATATTCGCGGCGTGCGCATCGAGCGTGCCCTGCAAAAATTGTTAGAGCTGGAACTCATTGCGGAAGTGGGCCGCAAGCCTGTTTTAGGACGGCCAATTCTGTATGGTACTACAGATACGTTCCTGCGCTGTTTTGGCATCAACACGCTGGCGGATTTGCCGGCGCTGCCGAGTACCGAGGAAGCAGCAGCGGCTTTAGACGGTGAACAGTTAGAACTGTTCCAGGAAGTACAGCATCTGCAGGAAGCCGGAGAATTATCGGCTGCTGAAGAAACAGCAGATAAACCGCAAGAAGGATAAGCCTTTTTCGTAAAGGTTTGATGAATAGATGGAGGAAATGGATTTGGTAGAATTATTAGCCCCGGCTGGCAGCCGTGAGGCACTGATTGCCGCCGTAGAAAGCGGCGCCAATGCCGTATATATGGCAGGGAACCAGTTTGGTGCCCGTGCCTATGCAAATAATTTTGACGAGGATGGCTTAAAAGAAGCCATCCGTTTTGCGCATTTGCGTGATGTGCTCATTAACATCACGGTCAATACCATCGTAGATGATGAGGAAATCCCTGCACTCAAGGAATATCTCTTATTCCTGCGGGAGGCAGGGGCAGATGCGATTTTGGTACAGGATTTAGGCGTGGCACGCATTGCGCGGGAAATCGTTCCCGATATGCCGCTGCATGCCAGCACGCAGATGACGGTACACAGTCTTGAAGGTGTTTTGGCCCTGCAGGAGTTGGGCTTTACCCGTGTGGTATTGTCCCGTGACTTGTCCTTAAAGGAAATCGCCCATATCTGCGCCAACTGTGATGTGGAAATCGAAGTCTTTATGCATGGTGCGCTCTGTGTCTGCTATTCCGGGCAGTGCCTCATGAGCAGTATGATTGGCGGCCGCAGCGGCAACCGTGGCCGTTGTGCCCAGCCCTGCCGCCTGCCCTATACCCTGGTGGACGAAAATGGACAGGATGTGCTGGGCGACAAGGCCGGCAGCTACCTGCTTTCGCCCCGCGACCTCAATACCATTGATGTCATTCCCGACTTAATCAAAGCCGGTGTGGCTTCTTTGAAAATCGAAGGCCGTATGAAGCGTCCGGAATATGTGGCTACGGTAGTGGGGACATATCGTGCGACGATTGACCTGTATTTGACTGGTCAGGATTATACCGTTGACCAGTCCGCCCGCGATAATCTGGCACAGATTTTTAACCGTGACTTTACCACAGCGTATTTGCTTAATCGTCCTGGCAAAAATATGATGAGTGATCGGCGCCCCAATAACCGTGGCCTTCTTATCGGCCGCGTAACGGCTTATGATTGGGATAACCGGCTCGTAACGGTAAAGCTCTCCGGCAGGCTGGCCTTGGGCGACCAGGTTGACTTTTGGGT
>CADBYQ010000132.1 GCA_902798865.1 Pseudoselenomonas ruminantium
GATTCGATATGGGAATGCGTCAGCGGGTGCGAAAGATTTACGAAGCCAGCACGACTGAATGCGGTCGTGTTTAAAATCCGCGATGAATTACTTCAAGCGGTTAAGTATAGATTAGGTAAATGGAATACCGCTTATATCATCGGGGGATATCCTCTGAAATCAGAGAGGGAAAGATTACTCGATGAAATGGGTGCTCGTGAGGTATATGTCGAAACCTCGCGAGACGTTGCAATGCAACGTCTTGACGCGGATTCACAGCGTGACAAAAACGAGTGGAAAAAATACATTGATGAATGGTGGAGATTATTCTCCATTGATCAACCTGAAACAGTTTGAACCCCTCCCGTTCGATTTTGAAAAATGGCTTTGGGTAGACTGTTGGAGGGGTCTCAATTCTCACCGCAAGGCGAAAATTGAGATTTTCGATTTTCAAAAATTTGAAAAATCGAAGATATAGGTGGATATAAGAGGGAAAAATCAAAAAGGGTATGCGTCTCAAGATGATGGCTACGGGCAAGACCTTTGAAGTTACCGATGTGGGCTGCTTTAAGCCGCAGCCGGTGGATGTCGGCGAGCTCAATATGGGCGAAGTTGGCTTTGTAGCGGGTTCCTTAAAGGACGTCCGCGATGTGCGGGTCGGCGATACCATCACCTTTGCCGACAGGCCGGCGGCAGAACCGCTGCCGGGCTACCGTGGCGTTACGCCGATGGTGTACTGCGGCCTGTATCCGGTGGAAAGCGCCGATTACGACAACCTGAAGGATGCGCTGGAAAAGATGCAGATTAATGATGCGGCCTTGGTCTTTGAACCGGAAACTTCCGTGGCTTTGGGCTTTGGTTTCCGTTGCGGCTTCTTGGGCCTCTTGCATATGGACGTTATTCAGGAACGTCTGGAAAGAGAGTACCATCTGAAACTTATCACGACGGCACCTTCGGTTATCTATCATGTGTTTAAGACGGATGGCACGGTCTTAAACGTCAGCAATCCGGCAGAACTGCCGCCGCAGACGGAAATTGAGCATATTGAGGAACCGTTCGTCAAGGCGACTGTGATTGTGCCCAATGATTTTGTTGGCGCAGTCATGGAGATTTCGCAGGACAAGCGGGGCGTGTTCAAGAATATGGACTACCTCGATACCAACCGCGTCATGATTACCTATCATATTCCGCTCAATGAAATCATCTTTGACTACTTCGACCGTCTGAAATCGGCGACCAAGGGCTATGCTTCGCTGGACTATGAACTGGCGGATTATCAGGAGTCGAAGCTCGTGAAGGTCGATATCCTCTTGAACGGCGACCCGGTGGATGCGCTGTCGACGATTGTGCATAAAGATAGAGCGCAGGGCCGTGGCCGTCAGCTGGCGGCCAAGCTCAAGGAGATTATCCCGCAGCAGATGTTTGAGATTCCCATTCAGGCGGCGATTGGTTCCAAGGTTATCGCGCGTGAGAACGTGCGGGCACGGCGCAAGGACGTTCTCGCCAAGTGTTATGGCGGTGATATTTCCCGTAAGCGCAAGCTCTTGGAAAAGCAGAAGGAAGGCAAGAAGCGCATGAAGGCGGTCGGTTCGGTGGAAGTGCCGCAGGAAGCCTTTATGGCGATACTCAAGATAGATTAAAGGAAGATTTTATGCAATGGGGAGTTTATATCCATATCCCCTTTTGCCGTCAGAAGTGCTTTTATTGTGATTTTCCCTCCTATGCGGGGAAGGAAAAGCTCATGGAAGCCTATACAGAGGCCCTGTGTCAGCAGATTGAGATACAGGGCCTTTCTTTTCGGCAAAAATGGGGAAAGCCTGCCACCATTTATATGGGGGGCGGTACGCCTACAGCTTTGCCGCCGCAATACATGGAGCAGGTCTTGCAGGCCGTAAACGATTATATTGGGCAGGAGATTGCCGAATTTACGGTGGAGTGCAATCCCGGAACCGTGGATGCCGCGTATTTGCAGATGCTTCGTGATGGCGGCGTCAATCGGCTGAGCTTTGGCGTGCAGAGTTTTCAGGATGAACTTTTGCACCGTATCGGCAGGATTCATTCCGGTGCGGAGGCCGTGCAGGCGGTGAAGATGGCCCGGCAGGCAGGCTTTTCAAATATCAGTGTGGATTTGATGTATGGTTTGCCGGGGCAGAGCCTGGCGGATTTGCAGGCGAGTGTCCGGCAGGCAGAGGAATTATCGGTTGAGCATATTTCCATCTATGGCTTGCAGGTGGAGGACGGTACAGCCTTTGCCCGTATGGAAGAAATGGGCAAATTAAAGCTGCCGTCGGAGGAACAGGCAGAGGATATGTACGATTATATGACCACAGCCCTGCCGGAGCTGGGCTATCGACGCTATGAGGTGTCTAATTTTGCTAAGCCCGGCTTTGAGAGCCGCCATAACCGCAGTTATTGGCATGATGTTCCCTATCTGGGGCTGGGTGCGGCGGCGCATTCGTATTTGGCAGGGAAGCGCTATGCGGCAACGGCTGACATTGCAGAATATATCGCAGGGATAACGGCGGGCCGGGAAGTCAGCGAGCTTGAAGAAGAACCGACCCGTGAGCATGCTATGGAGGAATTTGCCTTTTTGGCGCTGCGGACGGCAGAGGGGCTTTCGCGGCAGGCGTTTGCGGCTAAGTTTCATGTGGAGCTGGACAGCGTCTATGGCGAGGTGATGGCAAACCTTAGGGGGCAAGGGCTGCTCCTGGTGGACAAAGCGGGCTGTCGTTTGAGCGAGCAGGGCTTTAAGTATGGCAATGTGGCTTTTGCAGAATTTATTTTGGACTAAAGGGCTAGTTGTAGTATAATGTAAGGTAATTGTTTTACCGGTAAGAAATGAATGGTGGAGGCGCGGTCAAGGTGAAAAGGGAAGGTTTTACCAAGGTTATGGGTGTCCTGGCGGTTTTGTTTGTGTTGGGCGGCGCTGTGGGCGCATTCTGGCTGGCAAAGGTTAGGGCTACGGAGCCAGTGGAAGTGGAGCAGGAACCCGGCGTGGAATCTGCGGCCTATACGCTGGCAAAGGGAGATTACAGCAATCTGACCTATGACAACATCAGCCTTGACCGCCCCGTTTATGACCGTTATACCTTGAAACAGCGGCTCGCAAAGGGGCTGCCGACAATGCTTCCTGCCCTGCCCCATTATACGGCAGAGAAGGTCGCTTATCTGACCTTTGATGATGGCCCGGATGACGTCAACACGCCTGCCATCTTGGATGTGCTCAAGGCCAAGGGGGTTCATGCGACGTTCTATGTGTTAGGCGGCATGGTGGAAAAGAATCCGGAGGTGTTGAAGCGCATCTTTGCCGAAGGGCATGCCATTGGCAATCACAGTTATGACCACGATTACGACCGGCTCTATGCGAGCAAGGAAAGTTTCGTGGAGGAAATGGAGCAGACCGATGAGGTGATTTTCAAGGTTATCGGCATGCGCCCGTTTATTATCCGCGCGCCCGGTGGCACGGTGGGCATGTTCACTGCCGATTTTTATGAGCATTTGAACCTCCTGGGGTATGTGGAGCATGACTGGAACGTGCTCACCGAGGATGCGACGCCGGAGCACCCCTCGTCAGAGCGCCAGATTTGCTATATCGACAGGCGGACGGCAGGCCATCTGAAGGATAATATGGCCCTTATCCTCATGCATTGCAATGGCGGCAAGGAGGAGACCGTGCGGGCGCTGCCGGGAATCATCGATAATCTGCGCGCCAAGGGCTATCGTTTTGGTGTGGTGACGCCGATTACGCCCCAGCCGTGGTAACTTCGTATGGGCTTAGGTACTCATGATGAAAAGGAGCAGGCATTCCGTGAACGTTAAGCGGATGATTACATTTTTTTCTGTGCTGGTCGTTTTGGAAGCCGGAGGCATGGCCTCGGCGGCGCTATGGCAGCAGCAGGAAGGTGGAGGCATTGCGGCGCAGGCTGCGGAAAATCAGGCAGCGAAAAACGTGCAGCATGCACCCAAAGCGGTGGATGAAGAAGAACTTACGGCGCAGACCGCCCGGATTATCGGCGATACGAAGAATCAGCTTGCCGTATATTTTCTGCGTCCGGACAGGGAAATCGAGCCGTTTATTTATCGTTCGCAGCAGATGGCGCCGGCCAGCATGATTAAGCTGTTTGTGATGGCCAAGACCATGCAGGATGTCCATGATGGAAAGCTGTCCCTGGACGAAAAGATTACCATTAAGAAAAATGATGCGGTGGGCGGTGCCGGCGTTACCACCTGGTACAATGCCGGAGAACAGCGCACCATTGAGCAGCTGATGACGGTGATGATAACCGACAGCGATAATACCGCCACCAATATCCTCATTGACCGGCTGGGCATGCAGAATATCAACCGATATTTGCAGCAGCAGGGCTTCCGTGATACGGTGCTGGTCTATAAGATGATGATGGGCCGGAAGGGCAAGAAAAAGAACCTGTCTTCCGTGCGTGATATCGGCAGTTTCTTTTCCCGCCTGTACTATCATCAGCTGGTGGGTGAACAGGAGGATAAACTCATGCTCGCTATCCTTCGCCAGCAGCACGATAAGGAATGTTTCCCGGCGGCACTGCCGGATTATGAGATTGCGCATAAGACCGGTGAAGTCAACGACGTCTATGTGGACGGTGGCATATTCTTTGGGCAGCAGGAAGACTTTGTCCTGGTGATTTTGAGCAATGGCAAAGCCGGCCGCAGCGATGCAATTGAAAAGATGCAGAATTTGGCAAGGTACTATGCCGGTACTTTGCAGGAATAACGTAAGGTTTTTGGATAAAAGGAGAGATGTACAGTGCAGTGGGCGGAAGTCAGCATTCAGACAACCCATGAAGCCACCGATGTTGTGGCAGAGATTTACCATGATTTAGGCGCATCCGGAGTCGTGATTGAAGACCCGGAAATGCTCAATAATTACATTGATGCCGGCCAGTGGGATTTTTCCGGCATTGAGCGGGCTGAAGATACCAGCGTGGTCACGGTCAAGGCCTATCTGCCGGTGGACGAGGATTTGGACGATAAACTGCGCGCTTTTGAGCTGCGCATTCAGGAATTCAAGGCGCTTAAAGATGATGAAATCGAAAAAGGCCCCTGCACGATTTCCTGGAATACCGTTCGTGATGAGGATTGGGCGGATAACTGGAAAGCCTACTTCCACCCGGAAAAGGTCGGCGGCATGATTGTCATTAAACCGACTTGGGAAGATTACGAAGCCAGTCCCGATGATATCGTGATTGAACTCGACCCTGGCTCGGCCTTTGGTACGGGTACCCATCCTACCACGGCGATGTGCATTCGGGAACTCGAAACGCTCGTCAAGGGCGGTATGCGGGTCTTTGATGTGGGCACCGGCTCCGGCGTACTGTCTGTGGCTGCCGCCAAACTTGGTGCTACGGACGTCACCGCGATGGACTACGACAAGGTAGCTGTGGAAGTGGCGGCAGAAAATATCCGTCAGAACGGCGTGGAAGATGTGGTCAAGACCGGTGTCAGCGATATTTTGAAATCCTTTGATGGCAAGGCGGACTTAATCGTAGCCAACATTATCGCCGATATCATCATCATGCTCTTTGACGAACTCGATGAGCATTTGGCCGAGGGCGGTCATCTGCTGGCATCGGGCATTATCTCCGAGCGTCTGGCCGATGTGACGGAAGCCTGCCTGTCCCATGGCTTTGTCGTGGACAAGGTGACGGAAGAAAAAGGCTGGGTGGCCATGACCATCAGCCGGGGAGAAAATAAATGAGAAGGCTGTTTTGAAGTATTCCGGATGCTGATAGTAGGTACGCATCAGATACGTGCCATAATTATTGTAGGTCACACCATCCTTAGCCTTATATGGCTTGTTGAGTGGAATGTTGATATAGGTGTAATAGTTGTTGGCCTGACGAACATAGCGCATACTGTCTGACAGCGTCAAGTCAACCATGCTATAAACTTTTGCCTGCTTCAACCCGCCGTTGCGGATGTAGCCACTGGCTTCAGGATCAAAGTTTGAGTAATAGAGTTTGTTCTCTTCAATAGGTTTGTCAAGTTCCTCAACTACCAGTTTCATGGCTGTTAGCGAATCTCCCGTATAATTATTGATGAAAACGGTGAGATAGCAGGAGGTAGCTACCGGTTCACCACCAGCATCAAGTGAAGAGATATCCTTTTTT
>CADBYQ010000133.1 GCA_902798865.1 Pseudoselenomonas ruminantium
AGTATCCGATGGATCAGTTCTCCATGTTCCGGGACGGGCACCGGTAAAGACAGCCTGATACAGATAAAAAACGTCAAAAAGTGAGGAACAGCGATGTTTTGCGGAAATTGCGGATGTGAAGTAACAGAAGGAATGCACTACTGCAGCAACTGCGGTGCAAAGCTCGAAGTGGTCATCTCCCCGGTCCAAAGACCGGAAGACCGGGCGGCTGCCCGTGAGGAGGCGGAGCCCTATATTCCTGCCAGCCAGCGGCAAGCGCAGAGTGGTGCGGTTAATCCGTTCAAGTCGGGCTTTAAGAACTTCTATCCGTCCTTCAAGAAATATCCTGAATACACCTGGGCACTCTTGACGAAACTCTTTATCAATTTTTCCAATGCCGGTCTTACTATGCTGACGCTTTTCTATGTGGCCAGATTCCATCTGTCCGAAGCCGAAGTTTTCGAGATTGGTTCTTATACGGGCGCTTCCATTTTGTTGATGGTGCTGGCCGGTCTTTTCGGCGGCTGGCTGTCGGATAAATTCCGCAAGCAGAAACCCTTTGTTATGGGCGCTTCGCTGATTACCGGTGTATGCTTGATTCTCTTTGCCTTTGCCACGGATTTGTGGACGGTAATTGCCGGTTTCTTTGTCTTCAACTTTGGTTTTGGTCTCTATAATGCAGTGGATAATGCACTGGTCAATCGCATTTTGCCCAGCAAGGAAAATGCGGGCAAGGACATTGCCATCATGAATATCACGACCAATCTGGCGTCTTCCCTGGTCAATTTTGTGGCTCCGCTGCTTATTGCTGTCGGCGTTAACCTGCTGGGTGATGATGGTTATACCTTCTTCTTCATTTTGTTGTCCCATCTGTTCGATTATTTCCTTCCTGGCTGTAATTCCCATTCCTGAGGTAGATGCGGAAAAAAAGGAAGGTGAGTTGCAGGCTGAGCCTGTAAAAGCATAATAAGTTCCCCTGCATAGGGGGACGCCTAAGTTAAAGAATTAACGCATGAACATATAAAAGGATGAGAGTTATGAAGAAGGCAGCACTTTTTGGTATCTCTTTACTGTTGTTATCGCAGTTGAATGGCACAGCTGGTGCCGAAATTCTGAACGAGAAAGCCCTGCAGCTGGCAGCAGAAAATAATGCGCTGGCACAGGCAGATAAGGACGAACAAAAGAAAGATGTTCCGCATAAGACCCTGGCGGATGTCAAGTCTAGCCATTGGTCCTATCAGGCGGTAAAGCAGCTCACTGAGGTGGGGCTGGTCGAAGGTTTTGATGATGGCATGTTCCATGGAGACAGAAATCTGTCCCGCTATGAAATGGCGGTTATCATATCCCGCGCAATGGATAAGCAGGAACAGGCTGATGCGCAGCAAAAAATCATCATTCAAGCCTTGCAGGATGAATACAGCAAGGAACTAAAAAATATCGGAGCGCAGATTGAAGAACTGAAGCAGAAAGTTGACCGCGTGCAGTTCCACGGCTACTTTGGTACTCGTTATGATAATGCGCATGGCATGGCCATTGCAGGTGACGCCGTATTGAAAAAAACTACGCAGCTGTCCGTGGATACGCAATATCATTTTGACAAACATACGATGATTACGGTCAGCACGACCTTTAATCGCAGCTTTAAGTCGGAGCAGGCTGATTTTACAAATCTCGGTGCCTTGCAGTGGGTAGATTATAACAATAAAGGCTTTTCGTTGAAGGTGGGCCGTTATGCAACGACTATGGGCTATGGTCTGATGTTCAATGATGAAAAGATACAGGGCATTGAAATCGGTTATGGCAAAGGAAAACGGCTTAGCGGACGTTTTACGTTGGCACAGTATAAACCGGTGACTTCGATTGAAGCCGATACGGATAATGACTTTACCAACAATCTCAGCTCACACAATCTGCATCCGGCCCTGGTCAACAAGAACTTCTGGTCATTGGAACTGGATTATAAGCTGACGCCCAAGACCAATGTGAAGGCCGTTTACCAGACTAAGCCCAACACCAAAAATGCAGCCTTCCCATTTAAGAATTGGGAAAGTACGGGCACAAGGTTTGTCGAACTCGGCTTTGACCACCAGCTTTGGAAGGATACTACGCTGATTGCCGACCTGGTACATGCCAATTCGGATGTGAGCAAGAATGCCTATAAAATACAGCTGCAATTTGGCAATCCCTGGCCACCGGTCAAAGGCAAGCATGCACATACATTGGCGTGGTACAATGCACCTGCTGATGCCATGATTATCGGTGGTTCAGGCGGCATGATTGGCGATTATATCAGTACCCTGGGCGAAGGTTTTCGGGGCTGGGTGGCCGGTTATCAATGGTCACCAATCAACAATACAATTTTTGATGTGTTCTATATGTACGGCAGAACAGTGGATGCTTCTTGCCCCTATGGATATACGATTCCGGGCGGTGTGCGCAAGAAGATTTTCCGTTTGGACTTTGCCCTGCTGTTCTAATATTGATGAAGAAAGATGGAATCCCTGATGAAGAATAAGATTGATTTACATGCAAATCCCTTTTACCTTACGGATGAGGATATCCGTTGGGTGGAAGAAACCAAAGCGAACATGAGCACCGAGGAGAAAGTCGGTCAGCTCTTTTGTCCCATTGCTCCGGGCCCGGATAAGGAGGCTCTGCAGGATGTTTTGGACACCCTGCATCCCGGCGGCATGATGTTCCGTGCCCTGCCGGGCAAGGAAATACAAGGGGCGCAGCGCTATTTGCAGGAAAAATCGCTAGTACCGCTGCTATTGGCGGCCAATCTCGAAGCGGGCGGCAATGGCGTGATGACGGAAGGAACATACTTTGGTTATCCGATGGAAATGGCTGCCACCGGCGATGAAATACATGCCTATCATTTGGGCAAGGTATCGGCGGCAGAAGGCAATGCCACGGGCTGCAACTGGGCTTTTTCCCCGATTGTGGACCGGAATGTAAATTATCTTAATCCGATTACCAATGTGCGCACTTATGGCGACGATACGGACACGGTTATTGCCATGAGCAAAGCGTTTACCAAAGGCGTGCAGGAAGAAGGCATGGCGGTCGCCATCAAGCACTTCCCTGGAGATGGCATGGACTATCGCGACCAGCATTTGCACCCGACGATTAATTCCTGCTCTGCTGAAGAATGGGATGAAACCTATGGGGAAATCTATCGCCAGTTGATTGCCGCCGGCGCAGAATCGGTGATGGTTGGCCATATCCTGCAGCCGGCCTGGCAGCAGAAAATCAATCCGGATTTGAACTTGGAGGATTTACTGCCCGCGACTTTATCGCCGGAACTGTTACAGGGGCTTTTGCGGGAGCATTTGGGCTTTAACGGGCTGATTATCACAGATGCAACGCCCATGGGCGGCTTTACCAATGCCATGAGCCGCCGGGAGTCCGTACCTCGTGCGATTGCCGCCGGCTGTGATATGTTCCTCTTTAACCGCAATATGGCCGAGGATTTCCAGTTTATGCTGGACGGGCTGAACAAGGGCCTTTTGACGGAGGAACGCTTAGATGAAGCGGTTACCCGGATTTTGGCCTTGAAAGCGCATCTGAAACTGCACTTGCGGCAAAAGAATGGTACATTGGTACCGGATGAATCCGCATTGCAGGAGGTACTGGGCAGGAACGAGTTTGCGGAATGGGCTGAAGATGCCGCAGACAAAGCGGCAACATTGGTCAAGGATACGCAAAATGCCCTGCCGCTGAATTCTGCCACGCAAAAGCGTCTATTGATGTACGTTTTTGGCGATGAATGGGGCTATTTTGGCAACGGCAGTGCCAAGTTGTTCAGATCGCTGCTGGAGGATGCCGGCTTTACAGTGGATGTATTTGATAAAGAGGCCATGCGCTTTGCCTATATTGATATCAAACGGGAAGATATCGTGAAACAGTATGATGCCGTTATCTACTATGCCAATATTGAGCCGGCCAGCAACAAGAGTACCTTGCGCATGGAATGGAACTGGCCGATGGCTTCCAATATGCCCTGGTTTATCCATGACCTGCCGGTTATCGGCGTGGCGACAGGCTCGCCGTATCTCTTGCAGGATATGCCTGCCTTAAAGACGCTGATTAACGGCTATACGGCGGCACCGGCCATGCTTAAGGCCATTGTGGACAAGCTCACTGGCAAGAGTGAATTCGTGGGCAGGAGTCCGGTAGACCCTTTCTGCGGCATGTGGCAGACGAAATTTTGAGGTGAGATTATGCGGTATGAAAATGTGATTTTTGATTTGGATGGCGTGCTGGTGTCTACGGACGAGTACCATTATCAGGCATGGAAGAAAATTGCCGATGAAGAAGGCATTTATTTCGATAGAGCGATTAATAACCGCCTGCGGGGCGTATCCCGCATGGCGAGTTTGGAAATCATTTTAGAGCGGGCGGAAAAAAACTATACGCAGGCCGAAAAAGAGGAACTTGCCCAGCGGAAAAATCGTTATTATCAGGAACTCTTAGGGAACCTGACCACAGAGGATACCTTGAAAGGTGTGCGGGAAACCTTGGCTGGCTTGCGCAAAAACGCCGTGCATATCGCTGTGGGTTCATCGAGCAAAAACACCATGCGCATCTTAACGCAGGTCGGTTTGGAAAACGCTTTCGATGCCATTGCTGACGGTACGGAAATCACCCATAGCAAGCCCAACCCGGAAGTTTTTCTGCTGGCGGCACAGAAACTGGGGGCCAAGCCGGAGAACTGCCTGGTGGTGGAAGATGCACCGGCAGGCGTTCAGGCAGGCGTAAATGCCGGTATGCAGGTAGCTGGTATCGGTGAAGCGGCCAAAGTTTCACAGGCGGCTTTCACGCTGCAGGAAATTCGTGATTTATTAAATATTGCTGTATGAGAAAGGACGATAATCCATGAGTAAGCTGCTTTTCCCGCAGAATTTTCTTTGGGGCAGTGCGACGGCTGCCCACCAGGTAGAGAGCATGAATATCCATTCTGACATTTGGGCGGAGGAACATGTGGAAGGTTCCATTTACAAGGATAAATCGGACCATACCTGTGACCATTATCAGCACTATCGGGAAGATATTGCACTGATGGCGGGGGCAGGGCTGAAGGCTTATCGCTTCTCGATTGAATGGGCACGGATTGAGCCGCGGGAAGGTGAATTCCCTGCTGAGGCTATCGCGCATTATGCTGATGTGCTGGCCGCCTGTGAAGAACATGGAATCACGCCTGTGGTAACGCTGCATCATTTTACCAGCCCGCAGTGGCTGATGAAATATGGCGGCTGGAAGGGCGAGAAAACGCCGTATTATTTCGGCCGTTATGCCCGCTATGTGCTGAAAGCCTTGGGAAAACATATTCCCTATATCATCACGATGAATGAAATAAACATTGCCACCATGCTCAAACAGCTGTTTGCAGAATGGAACTTTGTGCCGCCTATCGGCATGGCCGCTGAAGGCTGGACGGCACCGGAGTGGCGTGAACAGGCGGCCAAGGCCTGTGACACGGATATTGACCATTATTTTACCATTCATATGGCCTCCGAGCCGGAACATATTGAAATCATCCGACAGGCACATAATGAAGCGGTCAAAGCCGCACGGGAATTTGCGCCGCAGGCCAAAGTCGGCGTAAGCCTGGCCCTTTCGGATGTCTGTGCCGCACCAGGTGGTGAACAGGTGGCAGAAAAGGTTTGGCAGAGCTATTTTGGCCAGTACAAGGATATCTATATGAACGCTGATTTTGCAGCTGTGCAGAATTATGAGCGGGAAATCTATGATGCAAATGGGCGGGTGCCGCATGGTGCCGAGGAAGAACTGACGGAATGCGGTTATCCGTATTGTCCGGAGGCTGTAAGTTCCGTGGTGCGCCGTGTGTATAAGGAGACAGGCTTGCCGGTCATGGTTACGGAAAACGGCATTGCCACGCAGGATGACAGTCGCCGCATTGACTTTATCCGTGAGGCGGTGACGGGGCTGCATGCGGCGGTAGAAGACGGCGTACCTCTGCTGGGCTATATCTATTGGAGTTCTTTGGACAATCTGGAATGGGCCATGGGCTTTGACAAGCATTTCGGTCTGATTGCCGTGGACAGAGAGACCATGCACCGCAGAGTAAAGCCCAGCTGCCGGTAT
>CADBYQ010000134.1:0-3069 GCA_902798865.1 Pseudoselenomonas ruminantium
CTGCTCGCTGATCATTCTGGCACTGGGCATGACTTTCGTTATTGCGACCAGCGGCATTGATATTTCCGTTGGTGCGGTGGTAGCGATTTCGGCCGCTGTGGTCTGCACCTTGATTGGCGGCCGTGGCGACGGTGTGGCAGAAATGCCCATGACGGTCGCTATGCTGGCGGCTGTGGGTGTCGGCGTGCTCTGTGGCATGTGGAATGGCCTCTTGGTCGCGAAGTTCAAGATTCAGGCCGTTGTGGCAACGCTGATTCTGATGACGGCTGGCCGTGGTGTGGCGCAGCTGATGACGGAAGGGCAGATTATCACGGTTTATTACAAACCCTTTGAGTACATTGCCGGCTTCCTACCCAATATGCCCCTGCCGACCAATATCTTCATTGCCTTGGCAATGGTGTTGCTCGTAGCCGTTCTGATGAAGAAAACCAGTATTGGTCTGTTCGTGCAGTCTGTAGGTATTAACCCAACGGCGGCAAGGTATGCGGGTATCAATGTGACCATGGTCATCTTCCTGGTATATGCTTTCTCTGGTCTTTGCGCTGGCGTATCGGGCCTGATTGAAAGCTCTTTGATTCGGGCAGCTGATGCCAATAACGCCGGCCTCAATATGGAAATGGATGCTATTCTCGCAGTGGCTTTGGGTGGTACGCTGCTTTCCGGCGGCAAGTTCTATGTGGGCGGCTCCGTAATCGGTGCCATCACCATTCAGACCTTGACCACGACCATGTATGCGTTGGGCGTTTCGGCTGACCAGCTGCCGGTGGTTAAGGCGGCTGCGGTTATCATCATTTGCCTGATTCAGTCCAAGAAGGCACAGGAAATGTTTGATAAGTGGAAGGCTTCCCGCCATTCACAGCAGAAAAATGACAATAAGGCAGTATTCGGAAAGGCGGTGAAGCAATTATGAGCAGCAAACTCAATCAGATGATTGCTTCTAAGTATTTCTCCTTTTTTGTAACGTTGGCGCTCTTTGTGATTCTCTATGGGGCGGGGATGGCCATTTACAAGGGTTTTATGCGCCCACAGGTATTTTTGAACCTCTTTATTGATAATGCGGCGCTGATTATCGTCACGATTGGTATTACGTTTACGCTGATTATTGCGGGCATCGACCTTTCTGTTGGTGCAGTGCTGGCGCTGGTCTGCATGGTGCTGGCATGGCTGCTGGCCAATACGGGGATTCCCCTTGGTCTGGCTGTGTTGTTGGTACTCGTTATGGGCACGGTGTTCGGCGCGGTACAGGGCTATATCATCACGAAATTTGACTTGCAGCCCTTTATCATCACCTTGGCTGGCATGTTCTTCTGCCGCGGTCTCACGGCGGTTATCTCACAGGATACGATTCAGATTGTCAATCCCGATTGGGTGGCACTGGCCAGCTACCGCATTGATTTGGGCGTAGGTTTTGTGTCCATTGGTGCAGTTGTGGCACTCATCATGATTGCCATTGCGGCTCTGGTGTTGGGCTTTACGAAATTTGGGCGGGCCGTATTTGCTATCGGTGGCAGTGAATCTTCGGCAGCCCTCATGGGTCTGCCGGTATTCCGCACGAAGGTTATGGTCTATGCTATTTCCGGTTTCTGCGCTTCCATGGGTGGTCTTGCCTACAGCCTGATTATGCTGACGGGTTATAACCTGCATGGTCTGGGCATGGAAATGGATGCCATTGCATCCTCGGTTATCGGCGGTACGCTGCTAACTGGTGGCGTAGGGTTTATCCCCGGTGCCCTTATCGGTGTGCTGATTCAGGGTGTAATTTTGACCTTTATCAGCTTCCAGGGGACCCTGTCGGCCTGGTGGACCAAGATTGTGGTCGGTGCATTGCTCTGCGTGTTCATTATCATGCAGGCACTGATTACGGAACAAAAGAGCAAACTCTCCTCCAAGCGTTCCATGGAAACACCCAAGGAACCGCCGGCAGCCGCTGTGCAAAGCTGACGAATTATTTTATGCATAAGGAAAACCGCTCGGGCACTTTGGTGCGGAGCGGTTTTTTGCTGTGCGGGCAGGGATTTTGTGCGGGACGGTAGAATTTTTTCTATAAGAGCTATGGGCAAAGGAGGCTGCTTATGGAAAACGTAAAGAAAAGCAGGACAGACAACAGCGTATTGCTGATTTCCCTGGCAGGGGTGATAAATGCCGATAATGCATCTGCTGTTGCGCAGACTATTGCTGAACAGCGGGCCGCAGCGCGTGATTATACGGCACTGGTTTTTGACGCCAGGGATTTGACCTATATTTCCTCGGCAGGGCTGAGGATTATCATGCAGGTGATAAAAGAAGAAAAGCTGCGCAAACATGCGCCGGTTTCGATGATCGAGGTTTCCAAGGACGTTTATGATATTTTGGATATGACCGGGTTTACAACTTTTGTTGATGTGCAAAAGGCCTTGCGGGAAATCAGTGTGGAGGGATGTCCGGTTATCGGTGCCGGTTTTTTTGGCAAGGTCTATCGGTTAAATCCCGAGACGGTGGTCAAGGTCTATGCCAATGAAGAAAGCATTCCCGTAATCAGACGGGAACAGGCCCGCGCCAAGAAAGCGTTTATTAAGGGCATTCCTACGGCGATATCCTATGATATCGTGCGGGTAGGTGATACCTATGGTTCGGTCTTTGAACTGCTGCATGCCAAAAGTTTTAACGATTGGGTTCTCGAATACGAAGATTGTCCGGAAAAATTAGACGAGCTTATCCGGTCGTATGTTTTCTGCCTGAAACAGGTTCATGATACGGAACTGGACATGGGCGATTTGCCCTTTGCCCGGGATGAGATGCTGGAAAAGCTCGATGTGCTGCAGCCTTATTTGCCGCAGGATGTTCAGTTGCGGCTGCGGGATTTGCTGGCCTCCCTGCCGGATGATTTGCATGCGGTGCATGGTGATTTTCAGATGAAGAATGTCATGCTTTGCAACGGTGAGCCGATGTTGATTGATATGGAAACCCTGTGTATTGGCCAGCCAATCTTTGATTTGCAGGGCATATATGTTGCTTATAAGGCCTTTCCTGAAGATGAGCCGGATAATGCAACGAAATTTTTGGGCATACGTCCGGAAACCGCCGAATATA
>CADBYQ010000134.1:3145-10434 GCA_902798865.1 Pseudoselenomonas ruminantium
GCAGGCTTTTGGAGCTTTATTTTGGCACGGAGGCAAACCTGCGTGAAATAGAGGAAAAAATCAAGGTGCTGGCCTATATCCGTTTTTTGCAGCTTTTGGTCACTACGGATTTGCAGAACAGTGAACTGGGCAAACTGCGTATAAAACATACGCAGGAGCATTTACAGGAATTGTCCGCGAACATTACTTCTTTGGAAATATAGTGGATAGGGAAATTTTTAGCCTTTGGCAAAGCGGAATATCGGCGTTATAATGACATTGTTTGGTGGAAAGGAGTTTGATGTGAATGCGTAAAAAAATTGGCTGTCTGCTGACAGCCTTGTTTATGAGCCTGATTGTGGGAAACAGCGCTTTAGCTGCGGCAAATCCCATGGAAAAAGCGGTGGTCTGGGCCTTGCAGATTGCGGCAGACAGCCGGCATGGTTATTCCCAAGGGGCAGAAAATGCCACGGCCAATAATCCTTATACGGGGTCAAGGGAAGGCCCGGATTACGATTGTTCTTCCCTGGTCTACCATGCCCTTGAGCAGGCAGGTTTTCCCATAATCGCTGCCTGGCATAAAAATCCGGATTATTACAAGTTGTACAATGGCAAGCAGCTTACCGGTGATGCCGATACCATCTGGCCGGATTTGCAGAAAATCGGCGGCTTTACGAAGTATTCCTGGGCCGAGGTAAAGGATAATCTGCAGCGCGGCGATATTCTCTGCCGTCCGGAAGCTCATGTCGCCATTTATATCGGCAATGGAAAAACCGTCGAAGCCCGTGGGGTAAACAACCCCAAAGGCGGCGAATACCGCACGGGCGACCAGGGCGGCGAAATCGACTGCTATAGTGCCTATGGGCGGGGCTGGACGGAAGTTTACCGCTATACGGGCAAATGATATTTATTGGGCTATCCATTCTTTGAGCAGTTCAGGTCTGCTGTTTATCACCAGTTCCTCCGGGAACTGGTATTTTTTTATGAGTTCCTGCGCGCAGGTATGATTGCCAACATCCAAATCAATGTGGGCATCGCTGCCCATAATCACCATTGTGCCGTGTTTCTTGCAGGCAGCGAGCAATTCTCCAGCCAGTTCACGGGAACCCTGACGGCTGCCGCCGGGCGCATAGGAACTGTTGTTGCATTCGAGCAGCACATGGTTTTCCTTGGCGGTTTGGGCCAGTGCATCAAAATTCACGGGATATTTGGGATTGTCGGGATGGCCGATAATCTTTACCTTGGGATTTTTCATGGCGCCAATCAGGGCGGCGGTGTTCTGCTCACGGTCAATGATATTGAGCTCTACGCCCATGATTAAGTCAATGCCGTAGGCATCGCGGCGAATGACCTTGAAATTGCAGAAGTAAAATTCATGGAAGGCACCGGGCATGGAGGGCGCGTGGTCGGAAATGCCGATAAGCTTTAGCCCCTTTTCCTTGGCGGCGGTAATCATTTCCCGCAGGGTGCTGTAAGCATGAACACTGGCGATGGTATGGGTATGGACATCAAGCAAATCTGTCATTGAAAAAACCTCCAATAAAATATTCATCATCATTAATCGTGCTGTTGTGATTGGTCATAGGAATAGTGTACCACTTATTGCAGATTTGAGCGAGGTGATACACTAGATTATAGAGGTGGTTTGTAGTATATTATAGGGAGAAAGCAGCGGGGAGGTTTTTTTTTGGCAAATGAGCGGGCAATAAAGGCTATGGCAGAATTTTTGGCGGCCGTAGGCGTGGATATCAAAGCACGGGGGATGGAAAAGACACCGGCACGAGTGGCGCAGATGTATGAATTCCTCTTTAACGGTATAGATAAGGGAACGGAAAAAATCTGGGGAGAAACCTTTGATGCCGGTTCGGATGGCATTGTGGCGGTGCGTCATGTGCCGTTTTATTCCATGTGCGAACATCATTTGGTGCCGTTTTTTGGTGAAGCCAGCATTGCATATCTGCCGGAAAAAGGAAGGGTGGCAGGTTTCAGCAAGTTCTCCAAACTGGTGGAACAGCTCTCCCATCAGCCCCAACTGCAGGAACGGCTCACTGCACAGATTGCGGCGGCCGTGCAGAAGGATTTGGGGGCCCGCGGCGTGCTGGTCATCGTGGAGGCTCAGCAGCTCTGCATGACCATGCGGGGCGATTTGGCGCATGGCACCCGCACGGTGACATCGGAATGTAATGGCGTATTTAAGGAAGATACCGCCCTTTATCAACAGGCATGGATGATTTTGGGAGGAGAAAAGGCATAATGGTAAAACGGAAATACACGTTTGCGGATGGCAAGACGTTGACTTTAGGCGAAAAAACACTGGTCATGGGCATACTCAACATCACGCCGGATTCCTTTTCCGATGGCGGCAAATTCAATACGCGGGACAAGGCGCTGCGCCATCTGGAGGAGATGGTGGCCGATGGTGCCGATATCATCGATGTAGGCGCTGAATCCAGCCGCCCGGGCTTTACGCCGATGCCGGCCAGCGAGGAAATGGAACGGCTCATGCCTTTGCTGGAAGAGATCCTTAAAAACTCGCCGGTGCCGGTATCCGTGGACACGTTCAAGGCGGAAACCGCGCGGGCGGCGGCTCGCGCTGGAGCGCATATCCTCAACGATATCTGGGGCTTGCAGTATGCGGCTGAACCGGGAGAAATGGCCAAAGTGGCGGCGGAATGCGGCCTGCCCGTGATTGTGATGCACAATCAGCAGGGGACGGAATACGGCGGCGATATTATTGGTTCCATGCAGGACTTTTTCCAGGAATCCCTGCGGATTGGCCGGGCTGCCGGCATGCAGGCAGAACAGTTTATCTTTGACCCAGGAATTGGCTTTGGCAAGACTGCTGAGCAGAATGTGGAGGTTTTGCGGCGGCAGGAAGAACTACTGAAGGTGGCGGGAAAAGAATATCCGCTGCTGCTCGCCGCCAGCCGCAAGAGCTTTATTGGCAAGACGCTGAACTTGCCTGTAGAAGAACGCATGGAGGCCACGGGCGCTGCCTGTGTAGTCGGTATGATGAAGGGGGCGTCCATCGTGCGGGTGCATGATGTGAAGCCTATTGTACGGATGTGCCGGATGACGGATGTTATTTTAAGGAGCGGAAAAAATGGATAAGATTAAACTGACAGGCCTGAATTTTTATGGTTATCACGGCTGCCTGCCCAGTGAGCGGCAGATGGGTCAGGAATTCATCGTGGATATTTCCATGTATCTGGATTTGAAGGAAGCGGGCAAATCCGATAAGCTGGCGGCTACGGTAAATTATGCAGAGGTTTATGATGTGGCCAAGAAAATCGTGGAAGGCGAACCGCGCAAGCTCATTGAAGTGGTCGGCGAGGAAATCGCCCAGACCATTTTGAAGGATTTCCGCCTGGTGGAAAAGGTGCGGGTTACGGTACACAAACCCCATGCACCGCTGCCGGGAAGATTTACGGATGCCTCCATCAGCGTAGTGCGTTCCCGGAGCTGATATGAACATTTATTTGAGTTTGGGGGCAAATTTAGGCAATCGCGGAGAAACCTTGCGGGAGGCCCTGCGGCAAATTGCCTGTTTGCCCCAGACGGTCTTAAAAGCGGTAGCGCCATTCTATGAGACTGCGCCTTGGGGCAATTTGGAGCAGCCTGCATTTATCAATACGGCGGCGATGGTGGAGACGGAACTGTCGCCGCTGAACTTTTTGCATAAGACCCAGCAGATTGAACTGGATTTAGGACGGGTGCGCCATGAACATTGGGGCGCCCGCACGATTGATATTGACTTGCTTTGGGCAGAGGAATTTTCTTCAGATACGGAAGAATTAAAACTGCCCCATCCCTATGTGACAGAGCGGGCCTTTGTGCTGCTGCCCTTGCGGGATATTGCGCCGGATTTAGTGGTGCAGGGGCGTACTGTTGCGGATTGGTGCCGGGAAGAAAAGATTATGCAGCAGGCAATCCATCCTGCCGCAGAACTTAGTGAGCCATATCCCTTGTCAATGATTGCCTGTGTGGATGAACAGATGGGCATTGGGCGGCAGGGAAATTTGCTCGTACATCATGCGGAGGATATGCAGCATTTTCGGCAGAAAACGCTCGGACAGGTCGTGATTATGGGGCGTAAGACCTTGGAATCCTTGCCGGAGGGAAAGCCTTTGCCGGGGCGGATAAATATTGTGTTATCCCGGAGCCTTGTGCGGGATGATGTATTTGTATGCCGCAATCTGGCCGAACTTTGGACGCTGTTGGGGAAACTGCGCATGGATGAACCGGACAGAAAGTTTATCTGCATGGGGGGCGGGGCGATTTATGCGCTGTTGCTGCCTTATGCGAAGGAGATTTGGCTGACGGAAGTTGCGGGGACGCTCGCGGCGGATACATTCTTTCCGGCTCACGAAGGGTTTTTCGAGGCGGCAAGGGCGGCTCGGAGTGGGCTTTCATTTGTCAGGCTGGTTCGGGCAGAGGCTGAATATAGGAGTTGGTAATTTCAATGGAGATTTTTCATAATGACTGGGCTGACCTTTTGCGGGATGAAATGGCCAAGCCTTACTATCGGGAACTGCGGCAGTTTTTGATTAGCGAATACCGCACCCGTCAGATTTTCCCGGATATGTATTCGATTTTTAACGCCTTGCATTATACAAGTTTCAGCGATACGAAGGTGGTTATTTTAGGGCAGGACCCGTATCATGGGGACGGACAGGCGCATGGGCTGTCGTTTTCGGTACAGCCTGGGATAGAGCCGCCACCGTCGCTTATCAATATCTTTAAGGAACTTTCCACGGATTTAGGCTGTACGGTGCCGAATAATGGCTGTTTGAAGCCTTGGGCGGAGCAGGGCGTTTTGCTGCTAAACACGGTGCTTACTGTGCGTGCACATCAGGCGGCATCGCATCAGGGGAAGGGCTGGGAGCAGTTTACAGACAAGATTATCTCGCTGTTGAATGAACGGGAAAAACCGATGGCGTTTATCCTCTGGGGCTCGCCAGCCCGGCGCAAGAAGGCGATGATTACCAACCCTAAGCACTTTATCGTGGAATCGCCGCATCCAAGTCCGCTGTCGGCCTTCCGCGGGTTCTTTGGCAGCCGTCCTTTTTCCAAGGTCAACTCCTTTTTAGAGAGCACGGGACAGGCGCCGATTAACTGGCAGCTGCCGAATATTTGAAATGTGGAATTAGTTCCACATTTTTCCTTGCTTTTTTCTGTGAAATCTCCTAATATAGTAATTGTAAACGTAACGAAAACAGAAATTGAGGATATATATGGAACAACAAAAAGTAACCATCAAAG
This sequence comes from Pseudoselenomonas ruminantium, assembly GCA_902798865.1. Lineage (GTDB taxonomy): Bacteria > Bacillota > Negativicutes > Selenomonadales > Selenomonadaceae > Selenomonas_A > Selenomonas_A ruminantium_L. The sequence goes on from CADBYQ010000134.1 coordinate 8,387, forward strand.
ATGTGGCGGATTTGGCCGGGGTTTCGAAAAGCACGGTTTCCCGCTATTTGAATAATGGCTATATCAGCGCAGAAAAGCAGGCCAAGGTGCGCAAGGCGATTGAGCAAACGGGTTTTCAATCGAATTTTTTTGCCAAGCGTTTGAAGACCCGGGAAAGCAAGCTGATTGGCATTGTGCTGCCGCGTATGGATTCGGTGACTGTGGGGAAGCTCCTTTCCGGGATTACCCGTGTGCTTGAGCCGGAAGGGTATCAAAGCATTTTGCTGGTGAGTCAGCTTTCCAGCAAAAAAGAATTGGAAAGCATGCAAAAACTGCAGCAGCAGGGGGTCGATGCTATTTTGGTCGATTCCGTGGGGCTCACCGCCGAACATGTGCGTCGGGCACAGGAATGGGGGCTGCCGATTCTTTATACGGGGCAAAAAAACGCAGCGGTTCACTGCCTGAAAATTGACGATGCCGCAGCGGGGCATCGTATGGGTGTTTATCTGCGCCAGATGGGGCATAAGCATGCGGTGTTTGCCGGTGTAACCGAGAGCGATGAGGCTGTTGGTATTGAGCGTAAGGAAGGATTTATTGCAGGTTTTTGCGAAGGGCGGACGGATGCCAAAGTGGACTTTGTGGAAACGGGGTTTGATTTTCTGTCGGCGTACAATCAGGCTGCGGAAATACACAAATTAGGGCCTAGTGTGGTCGTGGGCGCGACAGATAATATCAGTCTGGGGATTCTGCGCTATTTCCATGAACGCGGCGTCCGGGTTCCTGAAGATATCTCGGTGGTCGGTTTTGGCGGCTATGATGTGGGCGCTGTCGTTTATCCTGCGCTTACAACGGTGGCTTTTGACTATGAGCTCATGGGCATGAAGGCGGCTAGTTATCTGCTCAATATCCTGCGGGGCGGCGAAGCCGAGATGACTAATTTGGATATGCCGTTGCTTTTTGTGGAACGGGAAAGCGTGCAAAATCTCGCGAAAAAAACTTTGCCGATAAATTCGACATCCTTGCCGGCAATGATGTGATTCCTGTTGACGGTCATCTGTGTTAGGCGTTATAATTGAATGGATTAAAGATGAAATCGACTTTTGAGGGAGTGTCATAATGGCGAGAAAAGATTTGATTTGCAGTTGCCTGTTGGCAGCCGTGCTCTGTCTGACCGGCAGTTCCGTGCAGGCTGCTTCCGAGGCTGGCGCAGTAATGAGTGAAACTGCTGGCTATAAATCTGTGGAAGTAAAAAATACGGATAGTGTAGTGCCTGTGCCGGAAAATTATGTGGAAAACGAGGATGTTTTTACGGTGGCTGGCTTAAAGACCGGTCAGTTGACGGGGGATTATCGTCTGGCAAAATACGATGTCATTGTACTGAGCGTATTGGGCTTTCCTAACGGCCTGGGTTATACGACGGGTTCTTCTGCCAATGAAAAAGGCGAAGCGGATTCGGTACAGATTGGCCCGGATGGTAAGGCATCACTTCCTTACGTTGGCAGTGTAAAATTAGCCGGTTTGACGTTAGACGAGGCAACGGATCTTATTCGGAGCAAATTGAGCCGATATGTAAAAATCCCTGAAATGTATCTGTCCGTTAAGTCTTATGGCCCGCGCAAGGTTTATGTTATGGGCGAAGTAAAAAGCCCTGGCATTCAGAATATGAATATTGATAATTTGAACGCCTATGCAGCATTGGCTTCTGCCGGCGGTATTACCAAGTATGGCCGCAGCACGCAAGTGCAGGTTATTCGCGTGGTCAATGGTACGATGTACTATCGGCAGCTGAACATCAAGAACTTTATCCGCCGTCATGATCTGACGCAGAATGTATTTGTGCAAGACGGGGATATTGTCTATGTGCCGAAGTCCAATGCAATCTTCTGGCAGGAAGATATTCTGCCGTATTTCCAGGCTTGGACTTACTACAAAGCTATAACGAATTGATGTAAATAAAAAAACTCGCCTTTTGTAGTGACCCCATAAAGTTAGACCTTACCGGTAGTAGCAATTATTTGCTGCTACCGGTTTTTTTACGCTGCGGCATGACGTAATCGGTAATCTACTGG
>CADBYQ010000135.1 GCA_902798865.1 Pseudoselenomonas ruminantium
AGTATTTGAAGTAGAAGTGAGATTGGCATGAGTTAAGCGCGATTCCATATACGCTTGCAATGCGGCTTCTGGAATATGCCATGCGTAGTTGTTTTCGTCCTTGTAGGCAATGATTTTGCCAGAACGAATCAGGTTGTAGACACTGAAGCTGCTTATACCTAGTAAATAGGCAGTTTCGGTGATGTTAAGAACTTTTTTATCAATAATCATTGATATTCCCTCCCTTATATTTATTTATCATTATGTTATAGTATCAAAAACTATAAATGATGTTTTAACACCATACATTGTTATTCATCATCGGAGGGGATTTGAAAATTGAACCAAGTCTATGCTGAGGTGCCTTTTTTTGATGATATATTATAGCAGTGATAGTATCTGCGATTGCTTCGCAGCCGCGGTATACTCGGAACATAAGAAGGGGACATAGAAAGTTTGCTGGGCAGGTCGCAAGACCTGCTCTTTTTATGTCCCAAGGTCATTGAAGAAAGGACGGAGAATCATGAGACAAGGAAAAACATTGGAAGATTTAGGTCGGGAATTGGAGCGTCAGCGGCGAAGTCGCAAGGACTTTGTGGCAGATACCCGTAGTTTGGATTTTGTCACGGAGGATGGGGCATCGGTTATCAAGGTCAATGTAGGAGGAAAGCCGGAAAACTTTGGTGTGAAGGAGTTTGCTCATCAGCAGATTGCTTCTCGTTTGCAGATTCCTTATCGCTACTATCAGAAGATGCAGGAAAAGTCACCGCATTTGCTGGATAACAATGTGAATGTGTGGTTTCAGCAGACACCTGAGCGGCGGCTTTTGCGGGTAATGGATGGGAAAGTGCGAGCGTTCCTGTCTGACCGTTACCGTCGTCTTGACCATCTGGAACTGTGCGCAGCGGTTTTGCCGGTTATTCAGGATATGAAAGGTGCCAGTATTGAAAGCTGTGAGGTTACGGAATCCCATATGTATCTGAAAGTCATCAACAAGCGCATGAAGGCCGAGGTCGCAGTGGGCGATGTAGTACAGGCTGGTTTCTGTATTTCCAACAGTGAGATTGGCATGGGCAGTCTGCGGGTTGAGCCGTTAATCTATCGTTTGGTCTGCAAGAATGGCCTGATTGTCAAGGACTACGCCCAAAAGAAATATCATGTAGGCCGGCAGGTCGAGGGCGAAGAAAATGCCTATGAGATTTACTCGGATGAAACCTTGGCACAGGATGATCGGGCATTCTTTATGAAGGTGCAGGACATTGTGCGCTGTGCGGTGGATGAGGGTAAGTTCATGTTGACTGTTGATAAGATGCGGGAATCCATGAATATCCCGCTGGAGCATGATCCAATCAGAGAAGTGGAGCTATTGGCCGATAAGTTCCAGCTCAATCAAAGCGAGCAGGGCGATGTACTTCACCAGCTATTCAAGGGCGGAGATAATAGCCGGTATGGACTCTTTAATGCGGTCACGGCGGCCAGCCAGCTTTCGCCCTCGTATGAGCGTGCTACAACATTAGAGCGGATTGGCGGTGAGATATTGGCTCTGCCAGTGCCGAGAAATGTATTGCCTGTGGCGAGCAAGGTTATGCGCAATGTTACTCCGTTGCCGATGCAGTTGGAAACGGCATAAGAATATAGGATTTTCGAGCGGTGCTTTCCCATGGAGGAAGGCACCGCTTTTGTGATGCAATGATTTAGGAGGCAAAGAAAATGCGAACCGAAGACAAAATTAAATTGGCTGAGAAGAATATTTGGCAGGCAATCGATGATTACCGTGCCCATACCTATAGCACGGCAGTGCTGGATGATATCAGCGATGTGTTTGTACATAAGCTGGCCAAGGATAATACCTATTTCAAGAAGAAACTGCGGGAACTGTTTCGCAAGTCCCCGGTCTGGAATGAGGAATTGGATGCGCTGGTTATCAACGGCACCCGTACCCATAATCCGGACTATAAACGGGTGCAGCGTCTGGCAGAAGCGATAGTATCGTCTGCCCGCAAACAGCTGACGGTTACAGAGAATACTTTGCTGGATGGTGCGTTGCGGTTTTTCTGTTATCCCGATGAAAATCCGGAAATGGCCATAAATGCCATGAATAAGCTGGTCCCCAAAGCCTTTGCGGTCAACAAGAAGCCCAGCCGTATCTTTCGGAGCCTGTGTGAAGGTTTGGGCGTGGCCAGTAATGAGGCCGGCAGTGATTTTCAGCGTCTCTATGCGCAGTTTGCGGATGAAATTTCCTCACGGAAGATTGATTTCAAACTGTATGTGTCCCTGAATCCTGCGCATTTCATCACCATGAGCAACCCCAAGCAGGATAAGCGTGGCGATACCTTGACCAGCTGCCATAGCTTTAATTCAACCAGCTATCGCTACAACAATGGCTGCTCTGGTTATGCGAGGGATGAGTACAGTTTCATTGCTTTCGTGGCGGCAGATCCTAAAAATCCTGAAACTCTCAACAACCGCAAGACCATGCGGCAGATTTTCGGTTATAAGCCGGGAAATGGTGTCCTGTTGCAAAGCCGTTTGTATAATACCAGCGGTGGTACCTATGGTGCACAGGCCGATATGAAGCTTTATCGTGACTTGATTCAGCGTGAAATCTCTGCGCTGGAGGGCGCTGTTAATCTGTGGCAGACCTATAAATACCATAACAACAGCCATTGCATTATCGGTACAGGGGAAGGCTTTGGCGGATATGCAGACTGGTTTTATTCGGATTTTGACACGAGAATCAGCATCCGTAAGGACCATGCAGAGGATTATCAAAGCTTTGATTTGGGTAATTATGGACTCTGCATCGAATGTGGCCGTGAAATATCCGCGCATCTGTATTGCACGGATTGCGAAGTGGAAGATGATGAAGACTCCGATGAACAGTGCGACGAATGCGAAGAATACTTTGAATCAACCTATCCGGTCTATGATTTGGATGGTGCATCAATTCGCGTATGTGCAGCCTGCCGTAACCAGTATTACGCCTATTGCCATGAATGTGGTGACTACCATCCACGGTCAACGATGACCGTGCAGGAAGATGGCAGTATGCTGTGCCGGAACTGTCAAGCCGCTCATACGCAGGAAGGAGAGAATGCCGCATGATGAACTTGATAGATTGCCTGAAGCTAAACCAACAGCAGTTGTTTCGGGCGCTTTTGCGTCAGTATCAGGAAAATGCGATTTCCAGACAGGGCGCATACATCCTTGTGCGGGGAGAGGTGCCTGTTTTGCTGGTCGCGCACTTGGATACGGTGCATCAGGAACCGGTGCGTACCATCTGTCAGAACAAAGAAGGCACAATCCTCATGTCCCCACAGGGAATTGGCGGAGATGACCGCTGTGGCGTTTTCGCCCTGCAGAGTATCTATGCTACGGCCAAGCAAAAGCCGTGGCTGCTCTTTACCTGTGATGAAGAAACTGGCGGTCAGGGTGCCAGGGAATTTGTGCGAGATTATGAGCAGAAGAAACTGCCGACAGGACTAGATGCCATGAAGATGCTGATTGAAATAGACCGCAAAGGCAGTAATGATGCAGTCTTTTATGACTGCGACAATCCGGATTTTGAGGAATATATCAATCGAAAAGGCTTTCAGACACAGATGGGTTCCTTCAGCGACATTTCCTTGCTGGCACCAGCCTTGGGGACAGCTGCCGTGAATTTGTCTGCTGGCTATTACCATGCGCATACCTTGCATGAGTCCATCAACATACGGCACTTGGAGAAAACAATCCATAAGGTATCGGAAATGGTCGAAGACGCAGCGCAGAAAGACTTCCCTCACTATGAATATATGGAATGTGTCTGGGGAATGGATTGGCGGTATTATGGCTATGCGGAAGATATCCCTAAAAATCTGCCGAAAGTATACCGGCAGCAATACATCACTCTGCTGGATTATTACCCCAAAAAGGAGTTGGAGGCCTGCCGCCGTGTGTATGGCAACGGCATCTTGGAACAGCTGTACGAGGATATTTATGACAGTTGCTTGGAAAAGGAAGAAAGGTGAGAATTATGCCAGCCAAGAAATTTATCTGCCCCAATGGGCAAAAGGTACCCATTGCCAGCTGTCTTGCTGGCTGCATACAGGATGAACGCTGTATGTTCCTGCCTACCTTGCGGGCAATCGCCAAATCACTAGACCGGGGCATTGAGGCGCCAACGGTCACGGAATTGATTGCAGGTGTGCGGGAGACGTATCTCAAAAAGACCACCAGCTACGCCGTAGATCCGCAAAGTGTCCTTTATGCTTTGCATGGACAGGCGGTGCATACCATCAATGAGAACCATACGGACGGAGAAATCCTGAGCGAAATCCGCTTGCAGGATAAGATTACCAGTGGTAAGTTTGACCTCTTTGGGAAAATCATTGACGAGGAAGAAGGTGTGCTGGGCGATTTGAAAGTCACCAGTTCTTACAAGCTGATGAAGGCTCTGGGCATATATAAGGAAGAAATCGAAACAGGTGAAGTCTATAAGACTGGCCTGCGCAAAGGTCAGCCCAAGACCAAGAAGGTTCTGCGTTATGACGGTGTGCGCTTCGTGATGGATTGGGCAATTCAGCTTAATTATTACCGCATTTTGCTGGAGCAGGCAGGCTTTACGGTAAAGCGGATGTTCATTCAGGCCATGTGCCGGGATTGCAATCTGCGCACCGCCGCCGAGCGTGGCATAACCCGTCCGGTGTATATCATTCCCATCCATAAAATAAGTGATTGCTGGATTCACCGATACTTCCAGCACAAAGCAAAATTACTGGCAGCGGCGATAGAAACGAATCGACTGCCACCCGTCTGCACCGCCAAAGAGCGGTGGGGCGATATAAAATGCCTTAGCTACTGTGATGGCCGGGAAAATTGTCCCTATGGCCAGCAGCTAAGGCTCGAACAGGAAAGCAAAGCAGGTTGAGAAAGGAAGAACCATTATGGCAACGAAAGAAATGACCAAAGTAGAACAGGGCGAAAAAGGATTGACTGGTTTTGCCGACAATAAAGGACTGGCCTTCCTGCAGGAGGCCATGGAAACCGAATATGCAGGCATGGAGTTTCAGCTGGATCGGCTGAGATTTCCCTCGGCAGGGGCTACGGTCTTTGAGTTGGGTGAAGATGAAAGCAGTGAAGCCGTAAAAGAGATAGAGGGCGTTATTGTCCTGCACCATCCGGCCTATGCCTATTATGCAGAGGCTTATCAGGGAGGGCATCAGCCCCCTGATTGCTGTTCCTTTGATGGAAGGACAGGTGTGGGGAATCCTGGTGGCCAGTGCCGTAACTGTCATTTGAATCAGTATGGCAGCAGCAGGGAGGGAACAGGCAAAGCCTGCAAGAATCGGCGGATGCTCTATGTCCTGCGGGAAGGAGAGGCTTTCCCTATCATGCTGTCCGTCCCCACAGGTTCGCTGAAATCATGGCAGGCATATGCCAAGTATCACTTATCCAAGTTCCGCAAACTCAGCGAAGTGGTGACGAAAATCAGCCTGAAAAAAGCGGTCAGTTCCACAGGCATCACCTATTCCCAGCTTACCTTCAGTACGGTAAGACTCTTGGAAGATAGTGAAAAGGCGGCTATTGCCAAGGTTACGGAACAGGCCAAGGATTATGCGGTCAGCTTTATGGAGATGGCTATGAATCCGGTTACGGATGAAGCAGCTACAGCATAAATATATGGAAGGATTTTATCGGGGAGGGCGCTGGCCCTCCCCTTACTTTTTTAGAGATGGAGGTGTCCGCTATGGCGGGGACAGTGATAAACAGAGGTAACAATAAATGGGAACTAAGGATTTCGCTGGGCTATGATGCCCAAGGAAAACAGATCCGGAAAAGCAAGAGGGTAACGGCTACTTCTATGAGAGCAGCCAAGAAGGCGTTGGATGAGTTCTATTTGGAGGTTACGACTACACCGCAGGGGAACGAAGAGCAAATGTTGTTTCAGGATTTTGTGAAGGTGTGGGATACTCGGCATAATGCGAATAAGGCTATCAGTACACGAAGTATGCAGATAGATATGCTCAATGGGCGTATCATGGATGAATTCTGTGATATGAAACTATGTGACATATCCGGTGAGC
>CADBYQ010000136.1 GCA_902798865.1 Pseudoselenomonas ruminantium
TGGGGATAATTCTCTTGCTTTTTTAGACATAAAATATGCTCCCTCCTAAGTGACAAGTTTTTGTTATTTCACTTGTCTACCTAGAAGGGAGCATATCAATCACATGCAACAGCCCTAAGTTTTTTTATTAAAGTACCCGGCAGGCTCCGGCGTAATGTGCTACGCGGTAGTCACGGGAGAGAGAATCATAAGCGATGCCGTGGGAGCTGGAGGCGTGAATCATCTGGCCGTTGCCCACATAAATGCCGACATGGGAGATGTTTACATAGTCACCGGCAAAGAAAACCAAATCGCCGGGCATGAGTTCAGACTTGCTTACCGGGCGGCCGGCAGTTGCCTGAATGTCTGCCGTGCGGGGCAGGTGAATGCCTTTCTGGGCAAAGACGTACTGGACAAAGCCGGAGCAGTCAAACCCTCTGGGGGAAGAACCACCCCATACGTAAGGAACGCCCAAAAATTGCTGGGCTAAATCAATGATGCCGTTAGCGCCGGCAAAATAGGATTTATGGTTGCTGATGGCAGGCATAGCGCGGTGGAAAAGTGCCTGATAAGAATTGCTGCCGATTTTGCCATCGACATCGAGATGATTGTCTTTTTGGAATTCCGCTACAGCGGCTTCGGTTGCCGGACCATAATCACCGTCCACGACTACATCATAGCCGCGGCTGGCCAAAGCCTGTTGGATTTCGATAATGTCACTGCCGGTATCCCCAAGATGGAAGCTGGCAGCCTCTGTAATATTTGCGTTTGCAGTGCCTAGAAACAGTACCGCTGCAGCCAGCAGGCTGCATGGTTTAGTCAGTCGCAAGTAAAAAACCCCCTTAACAACTTTGAAAACACAACTGGGGCTAGTATATCATATTAGGAGCTGATAGGTCAAATTGGTCATAAAACTTCGTGCGAAACAATGTTTCGCATCCTAAAGGACTAGCGTTGCGTCGCTACGCCCTTACACGAAATCTAAGCAATTCTGCGCCTTACAGGCTTGACTTGCAAAGATTTCGTAGTAAAAAATATCTATAGCAAAATTGAAGAAATGGCGTTATAATATGATATTGTGTATTTTATGAATAGGATAATATCGTGAATAGAATCGTGAAAAACTTAAAGGAGATTGTGCATTTTATGCAGAGAAATGAACTTTGCTGGTGTGGCAGCGGCAAAAAGTACAAGAAATGCCATGCGGATTTTGATGAACGCATCAAGGAAATCAAGTTTGATGTGTTTAAGGGACAGGTGCGCCCGCCCAAGAAAATCATCAACAATAAGGAAGATATCGCCAGAATCAAGGCAGCAGGTGTGATTAATGATGGCGCTTTGGACGTGGCCGCTTCGCTGATTAAGCCGGGCATGGATACGGCAACGATTGACAAGGCTGTTCAGGATTATATTGAATCCCACGGCGGTTATCCGTCCTGCCTGCATTATGAAGGTTTCCCCAAGAGCTGCTGCATTTCCATCAATGATGTGGTCTGCCATGGTATTCCTTCGAAAAAGACCATTCTCAAAGAGGGCGATATCGTCAATGTGGATATCACCACGACTTTGGACGGTTACTATGCCGATGCTTCCCGCATGTTCATGGTAGGCGAAGTTTCGGCAGAAGCAGAGCGTCTGGTAAAGGTGACGAAGGAATGCATGGAAAGAGGCATTGCTGCAGCCCGCCCCTGGCATTTCCTGGGTGATATCAGCGCGGCCTGCGGTGACTATGCGCATGCCAACGGCTATTCCGTGGTAACGGATTTGGGCGGTCATGGTGTCGGCAAGGATTTCCATCTTGAACCCTTTGTGGCCCATGAAGGCGATGCAGGTACGGGGATGCTTTTGGTGCCGGGCATGGTGCTGACGGTTGAACCGATGATTAATCAGGGCCGAAAAGATGTGTACGTGGATTCCAAGGACAACTGGACGGTGCGCACCAAGGATAACAAGCTCTCCGCTCAGTGGGAAAAGACGATTTTGATTACGGAAACAGGCACGGAGGTACTTTCGTCGTAATGACTATGTTTAAGGAATTGGGAATCTCCCAAAATATTTGTGAGACACTTGCCAAACGCGGCATTCGCGAGGCTACGCCGGTGCAGGAGAAGGCGATTCCGCTTGCGCGAGCGGGACGGGATATTATCGTGCAGGCACAGACCGGCACGGGCAAGACTTTGGCCTTTTTGCTGCCAATCTTAGAAAAAATCAAGCCGCAGGCCGAAGTGGCGCAGGCACTGGTCGTAACACCAACCCGCGAGCTGGCCATTCAGGTGGCCAAGGTCGCGTCTGTTGTGGGCGAAGCTGCGGGCATTTCCTCCCTCGTCATCTATGGCGGGCAGGATATTGAACGGCAGAAACAGAAACTGCGCCGTAAGCCCCAGCTCATCATCGGCACGCCGGGGCGTCTTTTGGACCATCTGCGCCGTCAGACCATCAATCTGAGTCAGGTGAACAAGGTTGTTCTCGATGAAGCCGATGAAATGATGAAATTGGGCTTTATTGAAGATGTGGAAGTGCTTTTAAAGGCATCGGCCAGCGACCGCCAGTTTATGCTCTTTTCGGCGACCATGCCGGCAAGAGTGAAGGCTCTGGCCGCACAGTATATGAAAACACCGGAAAATATTCAGATTAAGAGTGAACATATCACGCTCGATGCCATTGAGCAGGTAATCCTCGACACCACGGAAGAAAATAAGATTGACCGCCTCTGCGAATGCATCAACAGCGACAATCCATACCTAGCGATGGTCTTCTGCCATACCAAACAGCGCGCCCATATGGTCACGATGGCACTTGCCGCTCGTGGCTATCTGGTGGACGAACTGCATGGTGATTTGTCGCAGGTACAGCGTGCGCTGGTCTTAAAGCGGTTCCGCAAGGCCGAACTGCAGATACTCTGCGCCACGGATATTGCGGCGCGCGGCCTCGATATCGAGGGCGTAACCCATGTCTTTAACTACGATATTCCCCATGATACGGAAAGCTATATCCACCGCATTGGCCGTACGGGCAGAGCAGGACAGGACGGCAAGGCCGTGACCTTTGTCAACGCCCGTCAGTATGATTTGCTGCGCCGCATTGAAGCCGGTATCAAGAGCCGGATTCGCAAAGAACATTCCGAGCGCCATCATAAGCGTCTGGAGAAGCAGGCCAAAATCATGGACGAAATCAAAAAGGAACGGCAGGAGAAAAAGGCCAAGGCAAAACCCCTGTCTAAGTATGCCAACCGCAAAGGCGCGGCACACAAGGGACGCAATGACCGCAGCCGCCGGGCAAAAGTCCGGAATAAATCCAATGCCACCAAGCGTTCGCATATGGGCAAGCATTAAAGCCTGAAAAATTCTAAATTGTAGCAGGAATTCCCCCTTTTTAGTCGAATTGGTATCAATGTAGACTAAACAAAGGGGGATTTTCTCATGATTGGTATCAAAAATGTAATTGCCGTGGTTTGTGGTGGGGGACCGGCTCCCGGCATTAACAGCGTTATCTCCGGTGTCGTCAATGAAGCAACCCGTCAGGGCTGGGATGTATTGGGCATGTATGATGGTTTTTCGCGCCTGGCTCGTGGCGAGAAGAATTATGTCCGTCTGGAGCCGAAGAACATCAGCCGCATTCATCTGACTGGCGGCTGCATTCTCAAGATGTCCCGCTTCAATCCGACCAAGAAGGAATCGGATTTGCGCACGGTTGTGGAAACGCTGACGGAACTCGGCGTTACGCATCTGGTGACCATCGGCGGTGATGATACGGCGTATAGCTCTGCTGCTGTTTCCGATTATGCCCGCAAGATGGGCCGCACCATCAATGTGGTACATGTGCCGAAGACCATCGACAATGACCTGCCGCTGCCGGAGGGGATTCCGACATTCGGCTTTGAAACGGCTCGCGCTTTTGGTACGCAGGAAGTCGAAAACCTGATGGAAGATGCCCGCACGACGAATAACCGTTGGTACTTCACGATTGCCATGGGCCGTACGGCAGGTCACTTGGCACTGGGCATGGGCAGAAGTGCCGGCGCAGCGCTGACCATCATTCCGGAGGAATTCCCCGAAGATAAGATTCCGCTCCAGCAGGTCGTGGATATCATCACGGGTGCAATCGTAAAACGCTATCTGACCGGTAAGAACTATGGTGTAGCCGTTATCGCCGAAGGCGTTATCGAAAAGATTGCTCCGGAAGACTTCAAGAAACTCGGCACGGTGGTTACGGACGAGCATGGCCATATCCGCTACAGCGAACTGGACTTTGGTGAAATCCTCAAACAGGCTGTACTGGCTGAAGTGAAGAAACTGGGCATTAAGGTCAGCATCATCGACAAGGAAATCGGTTATGAACTGCGCTGCACGGCGCCAATTGCTTATGATATCGACTACGCCCGTCAGCTCGGTTACTCTGCTGTACAGTTCCTGATGTCCGGCGATAGCGGTGCGTTGATTTCCATTCAGGACAACAAGGCTGTACCCATGCGCTTTGAAGATATCAAAGACCCGGCTACCGGCAAGACGATGGTGCGCAAGGTGAATATCAACTCCGTACATTATCAGATTGCCCGCGGTCTCATGATGCGCCTCGAAAAAGGCGATTTGGATGATCCGGGGCTGGCCAATGCTTATCGCATGGAGCCGGCTGAGTTCAAAGATAGATACAGCTATCTGTTCCCGGAGGAAGCGCCGGTGAATGAAGAAGCATAAAGCCACCGAGTTTTTGTTGACATCTATATGTTAAACGGTTGTTAACATCTATATGCTAAGACGCGCGGTGACTGGTAATACCTTTCCTTCGCCATAGACAGGCTTGTCAAAAGCTGCGGAAAGGCATTGCCAGTCCCCGCGCTTAATGCGTAGTCGGTTGTCCAACATCGTGGTGTAAAGACGCCCGGTGGCTGACCATACTTTTCCTCTGCTTAGGCAGGCTTGCCAAACGCGACGGAAAAGCATGGTCAGCCACCGGGCTTAATGCGTTATTGATGTGTGCTTTACATCGTAGCGTAAAGTCGCCCGTGGGGCTGGTCATATTTTTCCTTCGCCATAGACAGGCTTGTCAAAAGCTGCGGAAAACATCACCAGCTTCCACAGGCTTACCGCGTATATCGTTGTAGGGGGGCTCGAAGTGTTAAGCTCAGTCTGGCAGTGAGGAGGGAGGGGGCGGGGATGGCTTTTGGCAGCGTTAGGCAAGCCTGCATAAGCAGCCAAAAGTTATCCCCGCCCCCTCCTTCCGTCTTGTGCCACGAACTTTTCCCGAACCCTTCTGAAAAAAATTCAAAAAAACTTTAAAAAAGGTGTTGACAAGTAAATCCATATGCCCTATAATCTTTTATTGTCAGCCGCCGATACGGCGCAGCGATGAAATGCGAAAGCGTTTCAAAGCGAAGGTTATCGCGGGGTGGAGCAGTCGGTAGCTCGTCGGGCTCATAACCCGAAGGTCACAGGTTCAAGTCCTGTCCCCGCAACCAATTTGATTAAAACTTTTTGAAAAAAAGAGTTTGACAAGGCTGGCAGGATATGATAAAGTAATCGCGGGATGGAGCAGTCGGTAGCTCGTCGGGCTCATAACCCGAAGGTCATAGGTTCAAGTCCTATTCCCGCAACCAAATGTTAATGTTGCTGATATAGCTCAGTCGGTAGAGCGTATCCTTGGTAAGGATAAGGTCACCAGTTCAATCCTGGTTATCAGCTCCATATATGGCGGCATAGCTCAGTTGGCTAGAGCATGCGGTTCATACCCGCAGTGTCAGGAGTTCAAATCTCTTTGCCGCCACCAATTAGTTGATTAACCCCTGTTGCAGGGGGTTTTATTTATGTTTTATACATATAAATACGTTGCTAAGAAATTTTTTAACTTGTCAAGGGTTTTATGTTGACAGGCTTTTGCAAGTGTGCTAAATTGTATTAGTGACATTATGAAAGAGTCATAGTTTCTGAGCGTAAGGGGTGTAAATAGAGATGCGCAACAATATCACGTTGGAGTGCACGGAGTGCCATAGCCGTAACTACCGTACCAACAAGAACAAGAAGAACAACCCGGATCGTCTGGAGTT
>CADBYQ010000137.1 GCA_902798865.1 Pseudoselenomonas ruminantium
ACCAAAAGTTCCCCGATAAAACCTCTGCCGATATTGCCTGCACCGAAATGGATTGCCTTTTTCATTTTCATTACCTCCAAAAAATCTGTAAAAAAAGTCCCTTTTCCGCAGGGTATACGCCTGCGCGGAAAAGGGACATGTTTTATTTAACTTTTAGTTTGCCGTAGCAAAGCGTTCATAAAGAACGTTCGCATCTTTGGTGTTGTAGAGTTTTTCCAACTCTTCATCGCTGCATTCATCCATCGTAGCGGCGATGTTGGCGAGGATGGAGAGATGGTCGTTGTCTTTGCCGGCAATGCCCACGAGGATATGGGCGGTGTCGTTGCCGAACTTAATGCCTTCGGGATACTGGAGCACCACGATGCCGGACTGACGGATGGTATCTTTGACAGCGGCTTCGCCATGGGGAATGGCAATGCCTTTGCCCACATAGGTGCTAATATCAGCTTCGCGTTTGAGCATGCCTTCGATGTAACCTTCGTCCACAAAGCCTGCCTTGACCAAAGCCTTGCCGGCGGCGGTGATGGCTTCTTCCTTGCTCACGCTTTTAAGGCCGAGCTGGATATTCGTGAGGTCCAAAACGTGTTTTTCGCGGGAACCGGACTGACCGGCAGCCATTACGCCGTCCATCTTGTTTTCGGAAAGGCGGGCGATAATCTGTTCAAACACATCATTCTGCGTGAAGTTGCGCACAAGGATATGTTCAGCCTGCGGCGAATCTTCCATGGCACGCTGTGCCAGTTTTTCATGGGTGACGACAATCTGCGCATCCTTGGGGATATTGCCGATGGCGGCGTTGGTTACGGAGATATGCGTGTAACCTGCATTGCGCAATTTCTTGCGCAGGCTGGCGGCACCAAGGGCGCTGGAGCCCATGCCTGCATCGCAGGCGTAAACGATATTCGTAAGTTCGCTGCCGCTGATGCGTACAGCACTTACAGCGACCTGGCCGCGCTGTTTGCGTTCCTGCATAGCTGCTTTTGCTTCTTCGAGGGATTCGCCGCTTTCTTCCGTGGCGGAAACTTTAATGAATACCGACGCTACGGCACAGGAAACCACCGTGGCTACGAGGAAGTCTGCCATGTTGGCGATAAAAGCACCTTTCGGCGTCATGGCGAGTACCGCGATAATGGAACCCGGAGAGGACGGCGCGATAAGACCGCCGCCTAAAAGCTGCAGCGTTGCTACGCCAGCCATACCGCCGGCGATAACGGCAATCAGGAGTACCGGCTTCATGAGGACATAGGGGAAGTAAATTTCATGGATACCGCCCAAGAGGTGAATAATCATCGCACCGGGAGTGGAATCTTTGGCCATACCTTTGCCGAAGAACCAGTAAGCCAGCAGTACGCCAAGGCCGGGGCCGGGGTTTGCTTCGAGCAGGAAGAACATGGACTTGCCAAATTCTTCGGCCTGCTGAATGCCCAGCGGCGAGAGCACACCATGATTGATGGCGTTATTGAGGAAGAGTATCTTCGCCGGTTCAATGATAACAGATGCCAGCGGTAAAAGACCTGCTGCCACAATGCCTTCCACGCCAGAGCGCAGCACGCCATTAGCAGCCAGCACCACAGGGCCAACACCGACAAAGGCGAGGACGGCCAAGACACCGCCTAAGATACCTGCCGAGAAGTTATTGACGAGCATTTCAAAGCCCGTGGGAATCTTGTCCTCGATGGCGGCATCAAATTTCTTCATCAAGTAGCCAGCCAGCGGGCCCATAATCATGGCACCCAGGAACATGGGAATGTCAGCACCAGCGATAACACCGGCCGTGGCAATCGTACCGACCACACCGCCGCGATGTTTATAGACAGCTGCACCGCCGCTGTAACCTAAGAGCAGGGGAATGAGCCATTTGCTCATGGGGCCACCCACCTGCGCCAAGTATTCATTGGGCAGCCAGCCCGTAGGAATAAAGAGCGCCGTCAAAAAGCCCCAGGCGATAAATGCACCAATGTTCGGCAAAACCATACCGGACAAAAACCGGCCAAATTTCTGCATGGCTTCCTGAAAACCCAAGCCCTGTGCAGAACTCGTCGCTGTACTCATGGATTATCCCTCCATCAATTCCTTGTATTTCTTGGCATGAAACTGGCGGAAAATGCGGATTAACTCGTCATGGATAAGCCGCTTATCCCCTTCATGCAACACTTCGATAAAGCCCCACCGTTCGAGTAGAATGGCGGATATATAACCTATTGTTTCCAGTTCATACTGACTGCATTCCTTCGGTGCCACCATCACCGCCGCCGTACGGATTTTCTCCGTGGGTTCGGCAGGATAGAAGAAAAAGTCACCGACATGGACAATGCCAAAATGAATTTCCTGTACATGGCTGCTGCGGCAGTGCAGCAGAATCATATGATTGCCGCTGACCGCTGTGCTGCCCTTGTCTTCCCGAGCCAAAAGCTCCTTGGCCACGTTCTCCGCTACCTGCTTATCCGCGCTTATGAGCCTGCCAGCCAGCTGAGAAATTTCCTGCACCGTCATGGACTTTGCATCCTCCGCGAAGAAAAAGCCCTCGATAAGGGTCAGGATTGCCTGTTCGTAAGCGCCCATGATTTTAAGTGCGCTGACAAAATCCGGCTTGGCGGCGGCTGCCGGAGCCTCTACCCGCTCGGCGGGCAGCTGCCTGTCGAGCAGACCGTCAATTTTTGCCTGGTCGGCCAGTGTGAGCAGGGCACTTACGACCACCACCGGCAGCGGTACATGCGGTATCGGCACCGTCGCGATGATAAAATCGGCCTCGTGCTCACGGAAGTAAGCGGGGGTAAGCTGCATGGTGGAAACCATATCGTGAACGATGAGATTGTCATACTGCTGGCGCAGGCGGCTTGCGAGCAAGCGACTCGTGCCCATCCCCGTGGGACACGCCACAATCACACGGCGCTGCAATTTCTTGAGCGTCTGATTGTCGTTGAGTGCCGCGCCCAAATGCATGGCAATATAGGCGATTTCCTCCTCCGGAAAGACGATGTCGAGCTCCCCTTCGATATCCTTGACACTGGCTGCCGCCAGCTGCATAAGCTCCGGATAATTGCTGTTCATCTCGCCGAGCAGCGGATTGCGTATCGGCATCCCCATTTTTAACCTGCTGATGGACGGCCCCAAATGATTGACCAGCCCCGTCAGCAGTGCCGAATTGCGATATAATTTCTGACCACTGATTTTTTCCGCCGCCCCCATCAGGCTCTTGGCCATGCGCACCAGATGGAAGTTATCTAGTGACGCGGGCATGACCTGTGGCTGGTAGCGGCTGCGGGCGCCTAAGATGTGCATGGCGATATAGCCTGTCTCCGCCTCGTTTATCGTGATGGCAAATTCGTTAGCGATTTTCGCGCCCAAATCTGCCGCCAGCTTAAACTCAGGTTTCGACTGTAAATCCGCCAGCACCTCAGGTGTCAGTTTGATGGGTTCGTGACGCCGAATCCTCTGTACCGCCAGTGCAAGATGCACCAGCAGCCCCACAAAGGCCTGGTCGGACAGCCGCCCATCCAAAGATTTTTCCGTTTGCCGGATTAAGCGTTCCAAACGCTGAATGATTTCTTTATCGACTAAATCCAGCAGGTGGGAGGAAGCCATGCTCACCGCCTGTCCATCCTCAGCCAGATTGGCCTGCACAAGCGATAACAGCTCCTGCTCACCTACATTTTCATAAATATACGCTACGATTGCCTGCCGGATACTTGCTTCCTTACCTTCGATATAGACACCCAGCCCGGGTTTTCGGACAAGTTTCAGCCCATGTCCCTTAAACCAGCTTTCCAGCCTGTCCAAATCCTTGCTGATGGTGCCATCGGTTACGCCTAAGAGCGATGCGAGGGTAAAGAGTTTTACCGGCTCTTGATTGGGAAGCAGCTGGCTGACGATAATCGACCGCCGCTCCTCCGGAGTAAAAGTCTTGTCATTCACCTGCCCCAGAAATTCCTTGAGCGAAGCCATCGCTTCGGCACCGCCGTCTATGGAAAAGCCCGCCCCTTTTTTGCGAGAAAGGTCAAGTCCATAAGGCTTTAGCGCCTCTGCCACGGCTGGCAGTTCTCTTGATACGGTTTTCGTGCTGACGCCTAACCTTTCGGCCAGCTCGCCTGCACTCCGGAAAGGATTGTCCCCTTCCGTCAAAATTTTTAAGATTGCTGTGGTTCGCTCACGCAGATTCATTTTCACTTTGCCTCCTATGATCACTCAGAAGCGTATCAAAACCGATTTAAGTAATTCGTGTTTCGATGGTTTTATTATACGAGTTATTCCGATTTTATACAAGTTAAAGACATTCAATCTTGTCCCGGACAGAATAGGACAAAAATAAAGAATTGACTGGTCCAGCGTACGAACTAGTCGTACAAACCAGTCAATCCTTCATTCGCTCTGTAATTTTCCTGCAGCCTGTTCATGACTGCACATCAACGATTTTGCCTGCCGTTCCTGTTGCCTTGCTGGTGGAGTTTGCGGTATAGCCATCCGTTACGGAATCGCTTTTTTTCTTGAGATATGCTGCCGTAATCTTCTGGTCGTCTTCTGCGTTATCCGTAACCTTACGCAGCATTTCCTGGAAGGACTTTTTGCCCGTCTGATAATCCTTGACCGAAGTATCCGCCCGCTCTTTGAGCGTTTTTTCCACGCTAATGCCATTTTGCAGGGCATTATACACCGTTCGATTAATGTCCTGCGGCTCACGAACAGGAGTGGCTGTATGCATGCCGGGATGCGGGTCAAAGGTTGAACGTATCCGTGGCATCTTCACGGAAAAATCCACAGCCCGGCTCATAATCCCCAAGGTTTCGCCAATCGCTGCCATGAGAAGCTCCTCCTTTCTAGCTGTATTACTTATATTTATTTTATCATAATTATTTTTTCTAAGCAATACAGCCAGACGGATTATTACCCTCCGTCACCTGTGCAGCAAAAAGGAGCTCTCTTTTTTCAAGCGAACTCCTTTGTTGCAATTTACACCTTAAATTGTTTAATGGCGGTTTGCATATCCGCTGCCAGGTTCGCCAATGCCTGCGAAGCTGCCGCGATTTCTTCATTGGAAGCGGACTGCTCCTGCGTAGCTGCCGAAATCGTCTGCGTATCCTCGGCGGTCTTGCGGCTTATTCCATCAATGGAATCCACCGCCGTTACGATATTATTGGCCCCTGCAGCCACCGTATTCACCGAAGTATTGATTTCATCCATCTGCTGCTTGATGCCGTTGACCATCGTGAGAATCCCCTCGAACTGTTCGCCGACCTCACGAATGGCCGCCGTACCGGATTTCACTTCATCCGTGCCCGCCTGCATGGCTTTGACCGCCTCAAAGGTATCGCGCTGGATGGAATCAATGCGCGACTTAATCTGCTCAGCCGACTCCTGCGATTCCGAGGCCAGCTTGCGCACTTCCTCGGCGACCACTGCAAAGCCGCGGCCATGTTCACCTGCTCTGGCCGCTTCAATGGCCGCATTCAGGGACAGGAGATTCGTCTGCTCGGCAATGGAGGAAATCGCATCCACAATCTGCCCAATCTGATTGCTGTTTTCCCCGAGTTTTTCCACGACATTAGCCGATGAGATAACACTCTGCTCGATATTGCCCATGCGCTTGACGGCATTTTCCATAAGCTGTGCGCCTTTCTGCGCGGCCTCAGCTGTGCGGTTGGAGGTTTCCGTAACGGTACGGGCCTTGTCCGCCATCGCCGTTACATCCACATAGACATCATCCACATTTTTCTTGGCGCCGTTGATATCTTCGAGCTGTTTTTCCATACTGAAGGACACATTGCCCACGGTTTCCGCTACATGTACAGAAGCGTCTGCGGACTGATGCGCACTGGCGGTAAGTTCTTCGGAAGATGCCGCCACCTGCTCGCTGGTAGCCGCCATCTTGCCAATCAGATTGCGCAAATTGGCACACATGGTGTTAAAGGCATTGGTCAGCATACCGATTTCATCATTGGATTCCACCGGCAAATTGTTCACGGAAAGATTCCCATTCGCCATTTGCGTTGCATGCGCTTCCA
>CADBYQ010000138.1 GCA_902798865.1 Pseudoselenomonas ruminantium
CCATAAAATTTATGAAGAACTTAATCAAGCTCTCAATTATCTATTAAAGAAATTGCCGATTGCTATGTTGTTCATACCAATCGATGTTTTAAATAAGAAGTTTTCACTTCTCAAACATCTGGCTTTAATCATGTTGCATGATTATTTGCATTGTTTAGTTTTCAAAGAACAATCGTATTAGCGCTTCTTTCGAAGTGCCCGTCGCTTCAAGCGACTCATTTATCTTATCGCATTCAGATTAGCTTGTCAAGAACTTTTTTGAAAGTTTTCGCTACAAAATCTTGATGAGTCAAATCCGTCAGGATGCAGAGTCATTTAGATTTTGTGTGAGGGCTGATTAAAAATCGAAAGATTTTTAATCTAGCTTTTCGAAGCTTTTCGGCCTTTCACAGCGGCCTGCCAATCAAGGCTTGCTGGTCTGTTTCGTTGCCGTGTCCGTCAGCGACTTGTATTATATTACACGAGTCGGAGAGCGTTGTCAACACTTTTTTAAAAAAAAGTAAAAAAAAGGTAAAAAAAGCCTTTGCTCCCCAATGTCTTATGGATGTTTTTCACTTTTTTCTATATAATGTAACTATGTGTGAATGATTATTGACTTAGGAGGTTTTGCGATGCTAACGACTCAAACCAAAGAGTACCCACTGCCAGCGGATTTGCAGGCCAAGATTGACCTGGTCTTAGAATCTCACGACAACGACCCAACGCAGATTGTGGGCATTTTACTGGATGTACAGGATTTGCATGAACAACATTATGTGCCGGAACCAACAGCCTACTATTTAGCTGACCGACTCGGTATTCCCGTCACTAATGTGTTCGACTGCCTGAACTTTTACAGTGAGCTCTCCTCGACACCGCGGGCTAAATATCCCATACAAGTGTGCTCGTCACCAGCCTGCCGCGTGAACCGTATCGACACCGAACGGCTATTGTCCACATTGCAAGATCTCCTGGACATCAAAATCGGTGAAATCACCTACGATGGCCGCTTTACGCTAGAGCGCACCACCTGCTACGGCGCCTGCGACCGCGCACCATCTGTGCGCATCAACGGTCATGTCTACGACCACTTGGATTCCACGGAAAAAATCGAAGCCCTGCTTCGTTCCTTACAATAATCAGGAGGGAAATATGAGCACACCAATTAAATTTCTCACCAAAAATTTTGGTGCCTACGACACCTCCTCCATTGGTGCCTATATGAACATTGGCGGCTTTTCTGCCCTCAAAAAAGCAGTCAACATGGACCCGGAGGATATCTGCACGCTGCTTTCCGATGCAAAAATAAAGGGTCGCGGCGGTGCCGAATACCCCTTGGGCCGCAAGTGGAGTCAA
Organism: Pseudoselenomonas ruminantium; assembly: GCA_902798865.1. GTDB lineage: Bacteria > Bacillota > Negativicutes > Selenomonadales > Selenomonadaceae > Selenomonas_A > Selenomonas_A ruminantium_L. The sequence goes on from CADBYQ010000138.1 coordinate 1,336, forward strand.
GCCCGCGCCGTACGCGGTGAGAACAAGGTCGTCATCTGCAACGCAGACGAAGGCGAAACCACCACCTTCAAGGATAGAGAACTCATCAAAAACGACCCGTTCAACCTCATTGAAGCCATAATTATCGCGGGCTTTGTCTGCGGTGCCACCGATGGCTACATCTATATGCGCGCCGAGTACGCTTGCTTCCGCCCGCTCCTCCTCAACGCCATCCGGCAGGCGAAAAACTACGGCTTCTTAGGCGAAAACATCCTGGGTAAGGGCTTTAACTTCAACATTCACCTCTACTCCGGCGGCGGCGCCTATGTCTGCGGCGAAGGCACGGCCCTTATCCGCTCCATTGAAGGCAAGGCTGGCCGCCCTCGCATGAAACCGCCTTTTATCAAGGTTAGTGGCCTCTTTGCCCGCCCAACCTGTCTGAATAATGTCGAAAGTCTGTCGCTTGTGCCCCATCTGCTCGTGAACAGCGAACCCTATATGCACTGCGGCATGGGCGACTCCATCGGCACAAAACTCGTCAGCGTTGCCGGCAACGTCAACAATCCCGGCGTCTTTGAAATCCCCTTCGGCACGACCGTACGCGAAATCATCTATGAGCTCGCCGGCGGCATGCAACGTGACCGGGAGATTCAGCTCATCCAGTTCGGCGGTGCCTCCGGCAAAGTCACCGATGCCAGCATCTTAGACACCCCCTACACCTACGAAGATTTGCGCGCCGCCGGCGTTATGGTCGGTTCCGGCGGTATCCTCGTCATCGACAAGCGCACAAGCGTACTCGACTTTTTGCGCATGAATCAGGAATTTTTCTCCGAGGAAAGCTGCGGCCAGTGCACGCCCTGCCGCGAAGGCAACCTGCACATCAAAATCATCCTCGACAAAATGGCAGCAGGCACGGCTACACCAGAGGACATCAAGACCATGTCCACCATCGCCCGCGTCATGAGCATGTCCTCGCTCTGCGGCCTGGGGGAAACCGCCCAGAACAGCCTGCAGTCGGCCATGCTGAAATTCCCGGAAGTTTTTGACCTTGGAGGTGCGCGCGCATGAGCGAAATGATTCATCTGACCATCAACAATATCCCCGTCGAAGTGCCCCAAGGCACAAAAATCATGCAGGCAGCCCAGACGATTGGCATCGACATTCCCCACCTGTGCTACCACGAAGACCAGCGCATCAAGGCGCATTGCCGTCTGTGCTCCGTCGAAGTCACCGGCAAAAGGAGACTCCTGGCCGCCTGCTCCACCGAAGTCTGGGAAGGCATGGACGTCCATACCGACACCCAGATTGTCCGCGACACGCAGGTATCCATCCTCCAGCTTATGCTGGCCAACCATCATAAAGACTGTCTGAGCTGCCCCCGCAACCAAAACTGCGATTTGCAAAAACTCTGCAGCCGCTTCAACATCTTAAAATCCCACCTGCCCAGCGTGGTCAAAGAAGAACCGCGTATCGAGACGAACCCCGCCATTGTGCGCGACCCGTCCAAATGCATTCGCTGCGGCAGATGTATTCGCGCCTGCAAGGACGTACAGGGCATTGCGGCCCTGACCTATGCCGGACGCAGCAGCGACATTACCGTGACCACCGCCTTTAACAAGCCCATGGAACAGACCGACTGCATCCTCTGCGGCCAGTGCAGCCTCGTCTGCCCCACCGGCGCCATCGTCGAAAAAGACGATACCCAAAAGGTGCTCGATGCCCTGCAGGACAAAAACAAACACGTTATCGTACAGGTGGCTCCCTCCGTCCGCGTGGCCTTGGGCGACGCCTTTGGCCTGGAACCGGGCGCCATCGTCACCGGCCAAATGGTCACGGCCTTGAAGCTTTTGGGCTTTGACAAGGTATTTGACACCAACTTCGGCGCCGATTTAACCATCATGGAAGAAGCGCACGAATTCCTGCACCGCCTCGAACACGGCGGCGTCTTCCCCATGATGACCTCCTGCAGCCCCGGCTGGGTCAACTACATGGAAAAACACTTCCCCTCCTGTATCGACCACCTCTCCTCGGCCAAATCCCCCATGAGCATGTTCGGTGCTATCGCCAAAACCTACTACGCCGAAAAAGCTGGCCTTACGCCTGCGGAAATCGTCACCGTCTCCATCATGCCCTGCACCGCCAAAAAATTCGAAGCCGCCCGCCCCGAAATGGGCCGCGACGGCTACCGCGATGTAGACATTGTGCTGACCACCCGCGAGCTCATCAAACTCATCAAATACGTGGGCCTGTCCATCGGCAAGCTCCCCGAAAACGACTTTGACAGCCCCTTAGGCCTCTCCACCGGCGCCGGCGCCATCTTCGGCGCTACCGGCGGCGTCATGGAAGCAGCCCTTCGCACCGTCTACGAAAAAGTCACCGGCAAGCCCCTCGAAAAACTCGAATTCATGGACGTGCGCGGCTTTGACGGCATCAAAGAATGCACCGTCAGCCTGCCCGGACGCGACGTGCACATCGCCGTTGCCCATACCCTCAAAAACGCCCGCCTCATCATGGAACAGGTCAAAAAGGGTACCAGCCCCTACGACTTTATCGAAATCATGGCCTGCCCCGGCGGCTGTATCGGCGGCGGCGGCCAGCCCATCGGTACCACCAATGCCATCCGCAAAAAACGCATGGCTGCCCTCTACGAAATCGACCAGAACCTGCCTATCCGTAAATCCCATGAAAACCCAGATATCCAGACCCTCTACCACGATTTCCTCGGCGAGCCGTTAAGCGAAAAAGCCCACGAACTTCTCCATACCCACTACCATAAAGTCGATAAACCGTATACGTTCAACTAAAACAAGCGCCCTGCAGAAAAAACTGCAGGGCGCCTTTCGTTTTAGCGTTTCATATTAATCATGGTTTCAAGCATTTCATCACTTACGGTGATAATCTTGGAGTTGGACTGGAAACCACGCTGGGTGATAATCATATCGGAGAATTCGTTGGCGATGTCAACGTTGGACATTTCGAGGGTAGATGCCTGCAGAGTTACTCCCAAATCTCTAGCTGTTTTCACATTTGGTTCGCCAGAGTTATTGGACTGCTGATAAAGGCTGGAGCCTGTTTTAGTCAACCCAGAAGCATTCGTAAACTGCGCTACTGCAATTTGTGCCTCTGATTGGCTTACACCATTGGTATACGTTCCTGTAATTATGCCAGAAGAATCAATCGCGATTGACTTCAGTGTTCCTGCCGCATTACCATCACACACACCATTAACCGTATTGTTGCCAGAATACTGCGTCAGCTTGCTTACATCAATAGTCAATTTCTGCGCCGCCGTAGAACCGTTGGTCAGTGTCAAATTTAACGTACCAGAACCATCGCTATATTTACCTGCTGTATTGAATTGCAATACCGTATCAGACATTTCAATCGTGGTTGTACTTCCATCTTGTTCCGTAATGGTATTTTTCCCGGAGCCATCAACATTCACCGAAGCTGTCCATTGATTGCCGTTGATACTATCAGTCTTAGTCTTTGTGAAATAAACCACTACTGAATGTGCATTGCCCAAAGTATCATAAACCGTAAGGGTAGTGGTCAATGGCAAGCTGTAGCCCATCGTATATTTGCCACTATTTTGTGTACTGGTGTTACCATCACTCATATTAAGCAAGATGGACGAAATAGACGAACTGTATCCCGTTGACCCAGCTTTATAAGCCGTTGTGTCTGTATTGGATACTTTTATCGTACTGCCCAAACTGTCGCTTAACGTCATTTCCGAAACCGTTAAGCCATCAACCGGCCTAATATAGCCTGAAGTTGCATTAAAAGTATCCGTAGCCGTTGTCGTACCATCGCTAGTATCAAGAGTTCCCGAAAGACGAGTAATGGCACTAGGAGTCACCGCTGAAATCGATGTAACATTAGGCGTAGCTAGTGACGGCATTGCGCTCGGCGTAAAGCTGAAGCTATAGCCAGCAACATATGTGCCGGATGCTGCCTGTGTCGGAGTTAAAACCAATGTAGAACCATCATCCAGCTTTGCCTGTGTTCCGTTAACGTTCGTTATGGTAAGGTTCACAGGGGTTGTCGTTGTATATGTCTTTGTTGAAGCTGTAGATATATTTATAGAGAACGTACCATTTGTTACCTGATACACCGTATTGCTGCTGTTTGTCAACGTGCCGCCACTAGCCAAAGCAATCGAACTGCCCGTAATACTGGTAATCGTATCAGCAGGGGTAGCACTTCCTACAGTATAAGCCGACTGCGTAGAAGTCGATGGAACCTCAATGCTGTCACCGTTGAGCAGTTCCACGCGGTATGTACTGCCACTATTATTCGCAATCGTTGCATTATCATCCAAAGTAACTTCCGAACCAGTATTGGATACGTCCAATACTTTGACCGGATTGGTAGAAGAAGGCACATCACTGCCCACTCGCCAGGTAACGGCTGAAGTTCTCGGTACAGTTGCCACATCACCATTAGCCATCGTCACGGTAAGTACATTGTTCGGTGCAGTATTGGAAAGATAAACCGTCTTCCCCATAGCATAAGTACCCTGTGCGGAAGATAACGAAATCCCCGTAGAAAACGTTACTGCTGATTTGCGTACTGTAGAGGAATATTGATTGCCAACCGTATATGAATTGGTATTCGTAGAATCCAATGTAATGGAAGTTCCCTTAGCATCATTGAGTTTCATGCCTA
>CADBYQ010000139.1 GCA_902798865.1 Pseudoselenomonas ruminantium
CGATATGGTGTTGGATGTGCGCTTCCTGCCGAATCCCTTTTATATTGAATCCATGCGCCATAAGAGCGGCGCGGTGCCGGAGGTAGCCGAGTACATTGCCAAATGGCCGGTAACGCAGCAGTTCACCGAACATCTGGACAATATGGTCGATTTCCTGGTGCCCCAGTATGTGAAGGAAGGCAAGAGCCAGTTTGTTATCGCTGTGGGCTGTACCGGTGGTATGCATCGCAGCGTCTTTATCGCCAAACATATCTTTGACCGCTTAAAGGATAAGGGGCTGCCTGTAAAACTGGAACACCGGGATTTGATGAAAAACGATGTGTGGGAACACGTGCGTGAGGAGTGCTAAGACATGCATTTGTTAAAATGGCTGTATCCGGGCATGAAATTCAAGCGCTGGTTCCTGCTGTTTGCCGCCGGTGTTATGCTGGTAAGCCTGGGGCTGGCCTTAGTATTTAACTATAAATATCTGGATGCCATTGAAGAGGCAATCTTTCAGGCGGTATACCTCTGGAAGGGGACTTACGATTATTCCATTACCACCTTTATTGGGATTTTGGTGGTGATTTTCGGGATTGTCTTGATGCTGGTGGCTACCCGTTATACCATTCGTTCGGTCATCATGGTGCTGCTGCCGGATAATTCTGAACGGCTGGTGGATATTATCTACGAAAAGCGCCGTTTGGGCAAAGGGCCGAATGTTGCTGTGGTGGGCGGCGGCCACGGGTTGTCTGTCTTGCTGCGCGGCATAAAAGAGGCCACCAGTAATGTCACGGCTGTGGTGACGGTGGCCGATGATGGCGGTTCGTCGGGGCGCCTGCGGGAGGAATTTGGCATTATCCCTCCTGGGGATTTGCGCAACTGTCTGGTCGCTCTGGCCGATACGGAACCCTTGATGGAAAAACTATTCCAATACCGCTTCAAGGGCAAATCGGAATTGGCCGGCCATAGCTTTGGCAATCTCTTTATCGCGGCCATGAATGAAGTGACGGGCGATATGGAACAGGCCCTGCAGGAATCGTCCAAGGTCCTTGCCGTAAAGGGGCAGGTACTGCCGGCCTCGAAAGACCATGTGCGGCTGGATGCCATTATGGAAGACGGCACCGTGGTTGAAGGGGAATCGCAGATTCCGGAAGTCCATAAGAAAATTCATCGGGTGCGCCTGTTCCCGGAACATGTGCAGCCGGTACAGTCGGCACTGGATGCCTTAAAAAATGCCGACGCGATTATCTTAGGGCCGGGCAGCCTTTACACCAGCATCATGCCGAATCTGTTGGTGGATGGGGTGGCCGAGGCTATCCGCAAGAGCAAGGCCGTCAAGATTTATATCTGCAATGTGATGAGTCAGCCCGGGGAAACCGATGGCTATACGGCCTCCATGCATGCCAAAGCCATTATCGATCATGGCGGCAAGGGTATCATTGACTACATGTTGGTCAACGATTCGCCGATTTCGCCGGAGATGCAGGATTACTATGCCAAGAAGGGCGCTTATCCGGTAGAAGTGGATGAAGCGGCCATCAATGCCTTGGGCGTGGGCTTTGTCAAGGCGGATATCATCAATGAACAGGAACTTATCCGCCATGACCCCGATAAGCTCAGCAAGGCTGTGATGAACATGGTTTATCACCTGCAGCCCAGTGCCTTGAAAAAGTATGAAATCAAGTAAATGTAAGTTTGGAAAAGGAGGAGCCTTATGCCATCCTTTGCCACGGAAGTAAAAAATGAGCTGGCAAGGCTTTCCTATGAGGAACCTTGCTGCCGTGAAGCGGAACTGGCGGCGCTGTTGCGTATGGGGGCAACCCTGACGATTGGTGCCGGTCATACCTTTGGTCTCAATTTTACTTCCAAAAATGCGGCTGTAGCCCGTAAGGTGTTGCAGCTCTTAAAGAGCGAGGGCGAAAATCTGCGGACGGAGATTACCGTGCGTCGTTCCCGCCAGCTCAACAAGAATAACAGCTACACCGTGCGAGCAGTGCCTTCCATGAAGGTAAATGAATTGTTCACGCGGATTGGCTTTCTCCATGAGGAAAGCCTCAATATGGAAAATGACCGCGGCATTCTCAAGAAGCAATGCTGCCGCATTGCCTACCTGCGTGGTGCTTTCCAGGGGGGCGGCAGTGTGAACCGGCCGGAGGCTGCTTACCATTTGGAATTGGTAAGCGGGAATTTTGAACTGGGGAACCTGCTCTACGATTTGCTCAGGCGAATGGGTTTTCCCGCAGGTTTTGTGGACCGCAAGGATTCGTACATTGTCTATCTCAAAGAGGGAGATGCGGTGATTGACTTTTTGGGGATGATGGAGGCTGACGAGGCTGTGGAAAGCTTTGAAGTAGCCCGCAATGTAAAAGAAGTCCGGGAGCAGGTCAATCGTCTGGTGAACTGTGAAACAGCTAATCTGCAAAAGGCTGTGGATGCTGCCGGCCGGCAGCTGGATATCATTCGTAGCCTGGAGGCAGCCGGGCAGTTCAAGAATCTGCCGCCCAAGGTGCGGGCGGCGGCGAAAGCACGGCTGGATAATCCGGATGCTACCTTGCAGGAACTGGCGGAAATGCTGGGCATCAGCAAGTCCGGTATGAACCATCGGATGCGTAAATTGAAGGAATTAGCGGCAACGCTAGGATAGAGAGGGATTTTAGATTGCGTTATGTGAAATATGGGCTGGGGCTATTGGCCTTTGCCCTGTTGGTATTTATTTCCTGGCTGACGCTGACACCAGCGCCACAGGGAGTACTGGTGCTTGAATATCATCATGTCAATGATGATGTGGGCAATGATGGCTGGGCTTATACCGTACCTGTAGCCGATTTTGCCGAACAGCTGGATTATCTGCAGGCAGAAGGCTATACAACCATCACCATGCAGGATTTTATGCGGGCGAAAAAAGGCAAGCAGGAACTTCCGGCAAAGCCTGTAGTACTGACTTTTGATGATGGCTATGAGGATAATTACACCACGCTGCTGCCCATGTTGGAGGAACGTCATATGACTGCTGTGGTTTACATGGTGACCAACAGCATTGGCCGCAAGGATTATTTAAGCTGGAATCAGCTGCGGGATATGCAGGCCCGGGGAATTGAAATTGGCAGTCATACGGCAAACCATCAGCCATTGACCAGCCTTGACCGGGAAAAACAGGCTGAGGAAATGAAGCTTTCAAAACTTCTGATGGAGTGGAACGGGCTTAAAACCATTTACAGTTTCTCCTATCCGAATGGTGCTTATGATGAGGGAATGCCGGACTTGTTGCGTGAGAATGAGTACCTTAATGCGGTGACCGGTGATGGCGGTTTGAATACCCTTAAAACCAATCCCTATCTTTTGCAGCGTACGAATATTCCCCACCCGCGTTTGGGGCTGCTGGAGTTCAAGCTGCGTTTGTTCAAGGGGGAAGTTATGACCCGTTTGGGAATTCATCAGCATATTGTTAATGAGTAAGGATGTTTTTATTTCATGAAAGGTAAAAAGAAAATTTTTGCGCTGCTGGCGGCAGGTCTGGTTTGCCTGTCTGCTCCAGCACAGGCGCGTCATGCCGCAGTGAGCGGAGCCGTAACAATTGTACACCCCGACAGGGAATTGCAAAAGCAACAGGTAAAGGAGGGGGGAGAAACGAAACTTTTAGACCGGATAAAAAATATTTTGCAGAATGAAAAAAAACAGCAGAGTTCTGCCACAGCCAAGGTGGAGGCTCCGGAACAAACGAAGAACGGCCTTGCGCGTTGGGACATGGTTAGCCGGGATGAGGGCGGTACCCTGCTCTTTTCCGACAGTCCTGAATATGTGGAGCAAAATGGCATTCTCTATCAGGATTCCGTTCAGGGTGATGCCCGCGTGCTCTTTTATCATTTGAACAATAGCAGTGAGCCGAAAAAATTGGCGGTTGTGCTGAAAAATGAATACAATGGACGCAATGAAGTATTGGTCACGCGTGGCGGCAGCGGCCGTCCCAGCAGTGATTATCTGAAGGTGGGCAAAGCTACCCAGCTCGAATACTTCAGTGGTGAGAAAAATCAAAAGATAAACTTATCCGCAGGCATGTCAAAGCTTTTGCAGGAGAATATGAATATGACCATTCTCCAGCCGGGAGAACTGACCTACGGTGTATTTGACTTCCATGCGGAACACAGTGTGCTGGTCTCGGTTATCATGCTGGACGCCTATGGCGACCCCGTGACGGCGGTGGAAAATCTGCCCGTACTGCCCAAGGATGAAATGCGTCTGCGCGGTACGTTCAAGGGCATGAACCGCGTGCTGTCGGCCAAGAAGGTCTACAATCCCGGCGAGGACGGCGGCGTTTATTTCATGCTGGCGGATGATAAGTCGGATAAATACCGTACAGGGGTGGATGCGACTGATGGCAGTGCCGTGATTAATTATGGTAACTATGGCATCAATTACCGCATTGAACTGCCGGTGCAGACCGGCAAAGTGGATTATTATCTAAGTCCGCTGGGCGGAACTTATGCTGGTGCTATGCGCAGTTTCAAGGCAACGAAGAGCTATACGCTGTTCCCAACGCCGGGCGAGCGCGCGTACTTCGGTGACCGGACAGCTCCGGAAAGCGATACCGTGCAGGCAAAGCGAGAAGCCGGCACCTGGCAGCTGGCCCAAAACACAGAGCTGGCGCCGTTGGGCGAAAGCGTGGGCCGAAGCGAAACCGTCTTTGAATTTTCCCCGCCGGGCGCATCCAACCTGCCTGTAGCAGTGGTTATGCTGCCGAAGAAATAAAGAATAAAGGAGAATCATTTTCCATGTCTGAAAAGAAACCATTTTACATTACAACGCCGATTTATTATCCCAGTGCCAAGCTGCATATCGGTCATGCTTACTGCACGACCATTGCGGACTCCATTGCCCGCTACCACCGTCTGGCCGGGGATGATGTATTTTTCCTGACCGGTTCGGACGAACACGGCCAGAAGATTCAGCAGAAGGCCGAAGAAGCCGGCATTAAGCCTATCGAGTACACGGATAAAATCGTGGCTAGCTTCCAGAACCTTTGGCAGAAACTCAACATCAGCAATGACGACTTCATCCGTACGACGGAAAAACGCCATGAAAAAGTGGTGCAGGAGATTTTCCGCCGCATCTATGCCAAGGGCGATATCTATAAAGGTTCCTACAAGGGTCTCTACTGCACGCCCTGCGAAAGCTACTGGACGGAACATCAGCTCGATGAAAACGGCTGCTGCCCGGACTGCGGCCGTCCTGTGCAGGAAGTGTCCGAAGAAGCCTACTTCTTCAAGATGAGCAACTATCAGGATAAGATTCTCGCCTATATCGAAGAACATCCGGATTTCATCCAGCCGGTGTCCCGTCGCAATGAGATGATTAACTTTATCAAGCAGGGATTGGAAGATTTGTGCATTTCCCGTACGTCCTTTGACTGGGGCATTCCGGTGCCCATTGATGAAAAGCACGTTATCTATGTGTGGTTCGATGCGCTGACCAACTACCTGACGCCGATTGGCTTCCTCGATGACCAGGAAAAATTCAACAAGTACTGGCCGGCTGATTTGCACCTCGTGGGCAAGGAAATCGTGCGTTTCCATACCATCATCTGGCCCTGCATCCTCATGGCCCTCGACCTGCCGCTGCCGAAAAAGGTTTACGGCCATGGCTGGCTGATTGTCGATGGCGACAAGATGAGTAAGTCCAAGGGCAATGTCATTGACCCCATTGGCCTCATTGACGAGTTCGGTGCCGACGCTATCCGCTACTTCCTGCTCCGCGAAATCAACCTCGGTCAGGATGGCAACTTCAGCCGTGATGCCCTGATTGGCCGCATCAACAGCGATTTGGCCAACGACCTCGGCAACCTGCTGCATCGCACCCTCAACATGATCGGCAAGTTCCAGGATGGCATCGTGCTCGCACCGCAGGGTGAGAGTGAGATCGATGCATCGCTCAAGGCTGATGCTGCTGAGACGGTGCAGTTCTTCGATGAGAACATGCAGA
>CADBYQ010000140.1 GCA_902798865.1 Pseudoselenomonas ruminantium
CATGACTGGTATACGAACATCGGCCGCAAGTGGAATGGCATTGGTATGCAGAATCTGTTGCTGGGCGGTCAGGTGGATGGCATTCAGATCTATCATCCCATTGAACATGGTCATGGTTGGTGGCTCAGTGCCCAGTATTGGAAATCTTCCGCGGATTGTTCGGAGTTTGATTCGATATTTAAACCGATATATATAAAAGATGAAAAAACTGGTAAAGATGTTCTTGATCATTACACGCAGGAAGTGACGGAAGTTCGCGCACGGCGCGCACCGGTCTGTGCAACCCTGGATTTCTGGGGTCCTATTGGCAAATATGTCAATGCCAATGTTGGTTATACCCATATCGTGGGCAATAAATATGACAAGAATGGCGGCGGCAATGGCTATTGGTATGACACAACGGGCTTTGTCAATGCCGATATCAGCGTGAAGCCGCTGAAGGATGTAACCCTGACGGGTTCTTATGTCCACGCCTTCACCAAGGAGGATGGAAAATTCGGCCATGGCGACACTGACTGGGCCTTCAAGGCAGAATACAAGGGGACAGACCTCAATCGTGTGGGCAGCTATGGCCTTTATGCGAAATATGTGAACCTCGGTGCTTTTGCGGACCTTGGCCATGATGATGAATGGTCTACCCGTGAGCCGACCTTTACCAATGGCGTGCGTGGCTGGTACTTTGGCTTCAAGTGTGTGCCGGCACATAATGTGGAATGGGAAACCCTCTGGGCACCGCATCTTTCTGAGCAGATCACCTGGAACAATCCTGTGAAACGTCATATCCTCCGCACCTGGTTGGACTTCCATTTCTAAGCGGAAAGGGGCTAAGGAATATGAATCGCAAAGAATCTTTGAAGGCAGCCATTGGCATGTCTTTGGCCTTGGGGCTTTGGGCTGCGCCTACGGCCTTGCCGGTTGATTTCATTCCTGCGGGGCTCATGGCTTCCACGGCAGAAGCCGCGCAGGCTGTCGGCCCGACCGATGTGGTATTGGTGGGCACAGTACAGTCAAAGCTTGGTGCTGGCACGGACTGGGCTCCAGCTGATGGTGCCACAATCATGCAGCCTGTGGGCAATGGCAAGTATCAGCTTAAAGGCAAACTGCCCAAGGGTAATTATGAATTCAAGGTTGCCATCGGCGGCAGCTGGAATGAGAATTACGGTGCAGGCGGTGCCCGTGATGGCGGCAATATCAGCCTGAAACTTGCGGCGGAGAAAGAAGTCACCTTTACCTATGACAGCCTGAGCCATGAAACTACGGTCAGCTACGAGGGCATGGAGGCGGATCAGGCCGCAGCGAAAAAGGCAGAAGCGGCACAGGGGCGTGTGGTTGTGCTGGCCGGAACCGTGCAGTCCAAGGCCGGCGCCCAGACGGATTGGGACCCGGGCGATATGGCCACCCGGATGAAGCCGCTGGGGCATGATACCTACAGTCTGTCCGTGGATCTGCCCGCCGGAACTTACTATTACAAGATTGCCGTGGGCGGCAGCTGGGCAGAGAATTATGGACTGGGCGGCAATTTTGACGGTGCCAATGTGCAGCTGACTTTGCCCAAGGCGCAGAAGGTTACGTTCTATTACAATGATAAAACGCATGCCATTGCCGACAGCACGAGTTACAAGCTGCTGGATGCTGCCAGCCTGCCCAAGCTCAGCGGCAGTTTCGGGGCGCTCAAGGACGACACCATGCAGGACTTGCAGCTGGCGGAGTTCTATCAGCAGACGGTGGAGCTGAAAGCTGGCAGCTACGAGGTCAAAGTGGCGCAGAAGGGCAAAAAGCCCTTGACGCAGACGGTGCATATCAAAAAAGATGGCGCGGTGACATTCTATTATGATAGCAAGGAAAGCCGCTTGATCGCGGATGATGGGCGCATTTCGGAAAAGCTGGTGGAGCATGATAGCTGGAGCAAGGCTTACCGCGTGCCCTTTGAAGCTATCAAGGCAGGATCTCCGGTAACGCTGCGGCTGGCTGTGGGCAAGGATGAAGCCGCAAATGTCAAAGCCGTGCTTTACAAAGCAAAGATTACGGCTAATGGTGGCGATGAGTACAATCCAGACTATGCCGCCGGCACGAAGATGGAATATCCGCTGGCTTTGAAGGAAAGCCACGGCGGGCGGGATTATTGGGAAGTAACGATACGTCCGCAGGAAAATGGCATTTATGGCTATAAGTTCGTTCTGGATGATACCAAGGAATACGGCGATGATGATAAGCCGGGTCATACAGGGGCACTTAAACTGCGTGGAGCTAAGCCCTTCCAGCTGACGGTGTACAGCGCCGACTTCCATACTCCGGACTGGGCCAAGGAAGCCGTGGCCTATCAGATTTTCCCGGACCGCTTCTTCAATGGTGATCCCGCCAATGATAATGCCCGGACCACGGCCCGGGGCAATCAGCCCGTGCAGCATCGCGCCTGGACGGATCTGCCGGCCAATGCCAGCAAGTCTCCTGCAGCTGACGGAGATAAATGGGAGTGCAATGATTTCTTCGGCGGTGATATTGCCGGCATCACCCAGAAGCTGGACTATCTGCAGAAGCTGGGCATTACGGCCATCTATGTGAATCCTTTATCGGCTGCCTGCTCCAACCATCGTTATGATGCAGTGGATTATGGCCATATCGATCCCATGCTGGGCACGGAGAAGGAGTTGCAGACGCTGGCCGCAGAAATGCAGAAGCGGGGCATGCACCTTATCATGGATGGCGTGTTCAACCATGTGGGGGATGACAGTATCTATTTTGACCGTTATAGCAAGTACAAGACGGTTGGCGCTTATGAATATTGGTCACGCATCTATGATTTGATGAATGATAAGCATATGAAGCTGGAGGCGGCTAAGGCTGAGGCAAAGAAACAACTGGAAGCCGAAGGACAAGTATTCTCGCCCTGGCATTGGGAAAACTGGTTTGAGATCCGCAATGAGAAGACCAAGGACAGCATGGGCGAAAAATATGCCTACCATGACTGGCAGGGTTTTGACAGCCTGACGCCCTTCCGCGATGATGATTATCCCGGCAGTGAAGCAGGCACCAAGGTTTCCGATTTGGGCGATTATCTGCTGCGGGGCCGTGATGGCCAGAAAGGCGTCATCATGAAGTGGTTTGATGATGGTCTTTCCAGTTGGCGGCTGGATGTGGCCAAGGAAGTGCCACCAGGATTTTGGCAGAACGTCCGCAAGGCCGTGAAGTCCATCCGTACCAAGTCCGGGGATGAGCCCATGCTGCTGGGCGAAATCTGGCAGGACGGCTCCCAGTTCCTGACTGGCGACCAGTTTGACTCCGTCATGAACTACAAACTGTCCTTTGCTGTCGGCGATCTCTTCCTGAATCAGGGCAAGGCAGAAGCCTGTGATGATGAACTGACGGTGTTGCGGCAGAACTATCCGAAGGAAGCTCTGTACAATCTGATGAATATCGTGGATTCCCATGATACGGTCCGCGCCATCTATAAGTTTGGCGGCGGCAAGGAAAATGTGGCGCAGGCTTCCCGGCAGGACTTTGACTACCGCTTAGGCAAGGCCCGGCTGAAACTGGCGGCCATGTTCCTGATGGGTTATCCCGGTATGCCGACGGTTTACTATGGCGATGAAGCCGGTGTCTATGGCAGTGCAGATCCGGATTGCCGCCGCACTTACCCTTGGGGCCGGGAGGATAAGGACCTGGTGGAATTCTATCGGCAGGTTATCGCTGTGCGGCAGCAGCATAAGCAGCTTTTCGCTCATGGTGATGTAGAGACTCTGCTGGCAAAAGGTGATGTTTATGCTTTCGCCAGAACCAATGATAAAGGTGAAGCTGCGGTGATTGTTTTAAATCGTGGCAAAGACATGGACGTGGAACTGCCGGCAGCCTTCGCCGCTGATGGGACTGTGTTTACAGACCAGCTTACAGGTCAGGCGGCAATGGTGTCCGAGGGGCGTATTAAGCTTCATTTGAACCCTAACCAGGGGTTAATGCTGGTAAAATAAATAATCCCTTTACATCCCCTTACTGAGGCTATGTTTATTCATAGTCTCAGTTTTTTCTATATTTTGCAGGAAATTTCTGTATTCGGGGCGTATAACTACAATGAAAAGTGTCACTTTGCACAGGGAAGGGAGTGTCTGTTATGGCGAAATATATCTTTCTGGTACTGCTGGTGGTTGCCGTAGCAGGAGCCGGAGGCTATTACGCTGCAATTCAATATGACCAGACGCGGGCTATCGTTCAAGCAGAACAGGATAAGAAGGATGCGGCCAAGCAAGAGGAACTGAAGGCTAAAGAAGAGAAGGAAGCTAAGGCCAGGGCAAAAGCCCGGCGCAAGCAGGAACTTATAGACAAGCGCACGGGAAAGGCAGAAGAACCAGATCAGGTTGTTCGTGGCCTGACTGCGGATATGCTGGTGAGTAAAGAGATGGATGGCTCTACCTATTATCGTTATGAAGACCCAATCGAAGACGGCATTTTTTTACAGCCTTATCTTGTTCGGGATGCTGGCGGGAGAGCGGTTATTCATATCATATTGCGGCATCGTGGCGGTAAACCGATGAATTTCCAGGGAGTAGGGCTGCAGGTCAGTGAAGAGGAGATTTATTTTGTACGAACCAGTGGTAATGTGGTGACGTCGAATACTAACACTGGCATTATGGAATGGTGTGATCAGGTAGCCGATTCGGAAACCTTGAAAGGCATGCAGGGCGTTGCAGATCAGCTGGCAGGAAAAATTCTCATGATTGGCGTGCCGGGTGGCTCGAATGACGACCGCATGCTGTCCGCTACAGAGGCTTCGCGTATAAAGAATATGCTGGATTTGTGTGATATCTTTAACGGCAAGAAAAAGACCAAGGATAGTTAAGCGGGGGTGTTAGTATGGAAGCAGGATTATTTTCCCAAATGATAGCGCATATGGTTTTAATTTTGGTAGGGGTTATCAGTTTAGTGGCTTTAGTGGGCATATCCTATAATTATTCGCTTATGCTCAATGCTCGGGGAAAAATCGCCAAAATAGAAGCTTTGGAGCAAGAGTTGAAGACTTTGCAACGCGAGTTAAAAGAACTAAAGTCACAAATGGTCAAATATCAGTTTAAAGAGGCGGCACCCGTTGACAAGGGGGTGCCGAAATCGGCGGTCAATACAGCTGCGGCTGAGGCGGCGGATGGGCCTTTAAAACAAGAGGTATGGCAAACGTTTGTGGATGATTATAATAATCTGGCGCGCAGTATGGATGTGCCTAAGGCAGATAAGGCCTGCGAAAATTTTGTACGCAATAATCGCTTGCATTTGCTTATTTGTGTGGAGCCATCCGATACGGAGAATGGTGGAGGCACGCCGCTGTATGCTCCTGTGGATGAAGTGGAACTCAGTAATTTCTGGGCGTGGCAGGTGCCAGGGAAAGCAGATGTGTTTGTCGTGGTGCCGAATCCTTTGGTAGAGTATAATGAGGAATTGCATAGCCACAAGGGAATGAAGGAGACGTTTGCCTCGAATTATGAAAAGGGGAGTTTTAAGCAACTGCAGGTTAAGCTTCCGGCACAGTTTACGCAGCGGCTGGGGGCGTGGAAGATTGTGCAGCCGGGAGTTATCAAAGTGCAATAGTTTGTGTAACATCGAAACATAAAGGCGCCCGCGGAGCCGGTAATGTTTTCCTTCGCCGTAGACAGGCTTGTCAAAAGCTGCGGAAAACATCACCAGCTGCCGCGGGCTTATTGCGTAGATTAAATTGCAGTTTGTCGGGAAGTTCAGTTCGAGCTAAAGGTATCCTGTTCATACGTGGTTAAGGGGCGAACGGGGAGTACTTTTTTTGTTTCCCGCTAAACGACCCCCTCGCAAAATAGAGCTGTCCAGCTACTTGCGCCGGGTAGGCCAACGGCGCTGCTTTCAGCGTATTTGCTTAGCTGCTTCCTACAGGGGCCGGCCTTCACTGCGTTCAGGCAGTCGCTCCTAACAGAAAAAGCACTC
>CADBYQ010000141.1 GCA_902798865.1 Pseudoselenomonas ruminantium
GGATGCGATTCAGAAGGCTAAGTCAGGCCATCCGGGAGTTCCTGGCTGATCATGATATGGATGTCTATCTGGTGGTGTTTGACCATAAGGCGTTCAAAATCTCCAGCAGCCTGTTTGAGGATGTACAAAGCTATCTGGATGCGAGATATGTAGAGGAACTACTGGAAGATGAATATAGGGATGACTATCGGGAGAGGCGCAGATTTACGGAGGCACCAACTTATTTAGGCGATGAAGCCTGTGCTGCCGAAGTATCAGATTTGCCCAAATTTCTCAAGCCTGAGAGAAAGCGCTCCTTGGAGGATTTGTTGGCCGAAGTGGATGATACCTTCTCAGAGTCGCTGCTGCGGCTTATCGATGTTAAGGGAAAGACTGACCCGGAGGTTTACAAGAAAGCTAATGTAGACCGCAAGCTCTTCTCGAAAATTCGCAATAACCCCGCTTACAAGCCGAGCAAATCTACGGCCTTGGCATTTGCAGTGGCCTTGGAGCTGAATCTTGATGAGACAAAGGATTTTATAGGCCGGGCAGGGTATGCATTGTCCCATAGCAGCAAGTCGGATATTATCGTGGAGTATTTTATTCAGCGGGCGGAGTACGATATTTTTGCCATAAATGAAACACTGTTTGCATTCCAACAGCCTCTTTTAGGAAGCTAGAATATACCAGAAGACATGCTTGATTTTGTTCAGCACCGCTGTAGACAATCCGGAGAGGGAATTAAGATGAAAAAGTACCGTGTTTATCAGGTGGATTCATTCACAAGAGAAAAATTCTCCGGCAATCCCGCCGGGGTGGTATATCATGCTGATGGACTGACCAAGCATCAGATGCAGCAATTGGCTCGGGAGTTGAACAATTCGGAAACGGCCTTTATCTTTACAGGGAAAAAGCCGGATTATGATGTAGAAGTGCGATATTTTACTCCCACGACAGAGGTGCCAATTTGTGGTCATGCCACAATTGCGGCACATTATGTGAGAGCGATAGAAGAAAAGCTATCTACAAGCTGTTGGGTTCAAAAGACAAAAGCGGGGATTTTACCAATTGACATTGAAAAGGATGAGACAGGAGATTACACCATCGTCATGACCCAGGGAAAACCGGAGATTACGGCGCCCTTTGCTCATGAACTGATTGTGCGAATTGTTGAAGCTTTGGGGATTACGTTGGCAGATTTACGGGAGGACTGTCCAGTTGCCATTGCATCAGCAGGCCATTCAAAGGTGATGGTAGGGATAAAGGAACGTTGTCTTTTGGATAGGTTGCAGCCTGATTTGGTGAAGCTTTCTGCCATTAGTGGAGAGATTGGCTGTAATGGTTATTATGTATTTACCTTGCACCCAGAAGAAAAGGTATTGGTGCATGGACGTATGTTTGCGCCTGCTATTGGTATTGCTGAAGATCCCGTTACAGGTAATGCCAATGGCCCGTTGGGAGCCTATTTAGTTCATTTTGGCTTGTGTCAGGAATTGGCAGCATCAGATGTTTTTGAATTCTACATTATCCAGGGAGAAGCTATTGGCCGGCCTGGTACAATGCGTGTGCGTGTGGAAAAGAAAGGGCAATTTCCAACTAAAATTCAGATTTTTGGACAGGCTGTTATTGTCTTTGCTACAGAGATAGAAATGTGATAAACCGATTAGATATATTTGTCGCATGTCAGGCGACCAAACGCCCCCTTGTCTTAGGTAGAATAAAACTATCAAAGATAAGGGGGCGTTTTCAATGAAGAAAGGTTTAACAGAAATCGTGTTTATTTTGGACAGGAGTGGCTCCATGAGTGGCTTGGAGGCTGATACCATCGGTGGATTCAACTCGCTCATCAAGAAGCAGCGTAAGGAACCAGGAGAGGCGCTGGTTTCCACGGTGCTGTTTGATGATACCTGCGATGTTATTCACGACAGGGTGCCGATGGAAAAGGTAGCAAAGCTGACGGAGGATACCTACTTTGTCCGTGGTTGCACGGCGCTACTAGATGCTGTAGGGGGTGCTATTCACCACATCGGCAACATTCACAAGTACGCTCGTGATGAGGACAGGCCGGAGAAGACGCTGTTTATCATCACCACAGACGGAATGGAAAATGCCAGTCGGCGGTATACCTACAAGAAGGTCAAGCAGATGGTGGAGCGGCAGAAGGCGAGGTACGGATGGGAGTTTTTGTTTTTTGGTGCCAATATGGATGCTATTGCAGTTGCAGGGAATATAGGCATCCATGCTGACAGGGCGGTTACCTATCAGTGTGATGAGGAAGGGACGGCGCTCAACTATGAAGTTCTGGGGGAGGCTATCCATCATGTACGTAGTAGCGACAAGATGCTTGCACCAAGCTGGAAACGAAAAATTGATGAGGATGTAAAGCGGCGTGGTGGCAGAGAAAATTAAAATCTAGGGATGTGGTTGGCTGTCTGGCAATGTGCTGGGCAGTCTTTTTGTTCGGTAATGGTAGAGAACAGCCCTTCTGTGGTGTATAATGATTATTGTAAAATTCTAAGAACGGACAGGAGATTAAGGTTGAAGGTACTGAACTTTTACGGCGGTGCTGGCATCGGCAAGAGCACCATCGCCGCAGATATTTTTTCAAAGCTGAAGCGTAAGGGGCATAAGACGGAGCTGGTGGGCGAGTACGCTAAGTGGCTCTGGTACCAGAATGCCACGGACATTGTGCAAGACCAGCTGGTGATGCATGAGCATGCCAAGTTTGACAATGTGGAATATTTACTCCACCGGAATGACGAATTCATCAGCATCGATGGACGCAAGGAAACCAATTTGGAACGTGCCAAGGTGAATGACGAAGAAATCAAAGCTGTTCTGGATGGGGCTGGTATTAGCTATACGGTCATATCCCCATGGGAGACGGATAAGGTGCTGCTTGATTTGAAGATGAAGTGAGAATAGGATCATCTGGAGGAAAATCTTATCTGATGCGTATTTACGTTGATGCTGACGCCTGCCCTGTAGTGAAAGAAACGGAGCAGGTGGCGAAAAAATATGGCGTAGCCGTTACGCTCCTATGCGACACCAATCATGTGCTGCATTCGACTTATAGCGAAGTCAGGGTAATCGGTGCCGGAGTGGATGCGGTAGACATTGCTCTTGTCAATCTGTGTCGGACAGGTGATGTTGTGGTAACACAGGACTACGGCGTGGCGGCGATGGCGCTGGGAAAGGGGGCCTACGCCATACATCAGAATGGCTGGCAGTATACTGTTGAAAACATCGACCGCCTGCTGATGGAGCGCCATATGGCGAAAAAAGCCAGACGAGCAAAGAAGAAAGTGCATCTGAAAGGCCCAGATAAGCGCACGAGGGCAGATAATGAGAAGTTTGCAGATGGGCTAGCCCGTCTGTTGGAGATGGCGAGGAATAGCGATGGATTGGTTTAAACTGGAAATATACATACCAGAATCACATTTTTCTATGTTGCAAAGTGCGTTGCAATCCGTTGATGCCGGGCATATTGGCAATTACGACAGTTGCTTGTCTTACTCTCGTGTCAAGGGTATCTGGAGACCGATTCGGGGAGCCAGTCCATATAATGGAGTTGAAGGCACTGTGAGTGAGGCAGAGGAGCTCAAGGTAGAGGTCAATGTCAGCAGCGACAAGCTGAACAGCACCTTACGGGCTATAAGAACTGTCCATCCCTATGAAGAACCAGTCATAAATGTCATCCCACTTTGTGCGACTAGGGAGGAAGCGTTGATGGAAGAAACAAAAGAAATTCAGGAGCAGCGGCGATTGCTTGGTGCCAAGTATCGCAGGGCAATACCGCAAAGTGAAGAAGTGTGGCATCACTTCAAGGGAAAAGAGTATAAAGTCGTGGCCTGCCCTGTCATGCACACAGAGTCGCAAGAGATTTACTGCGTGTATCAGGCGCTTTATGGTAACTACGGTATATACTGCCGGCCACTTGATATGTTCATGAGCGAGGTTGATCACGAGAAATACCCGCAGGCAGGACAGAAGTATCGGTTTGAGAAAAAATGACTGTACCATGATGGAGGTGCCGGACAATGAGCAAGATTGATGAGTTGGCGAGAATTATGGCCACCAGTTCCAATATGGTATTCTTTGGCGGTGCAGGTATGTCCACCGAGTCAGGCATACCCGATTTTCGCAGTGCTGACGGCATATACAGCCAAAAACTTAACCGGGAGTTCAGCCCGGAAGAAATGGTATCTCATACCTTTCTGTGTGACCACCCACATGATTTTTTTGACTTTTTCTTTGCCAAGATGGTATTCCTTGATGCCAAGCCCAATTTAGGGCATTATGCTTTGGCTGATTTGGAAAGCAAAGGAAAGCTGTTGGCAGTGGTCACTCAAAATATAGATGGTCTTCATCAAAGCGCTGGTAGTGAAAGTGTGTGTGAACTGCATGGCTCAATTATGCACTGGCATTGTATGGACTGCGGCAGGCAATATACACTGGAATATGCCCTGCAAAACCAACCGGTTCCTGTTTGTAAAGACTGTGGCGGCATCGTGCGGCCAGATGTGGTTTTATATGAAGAAGCACTCAATGAACTGGTAATCGAAGCCGCTGTGCGGGCAATTCGCAAGGCTGATACGCTTATTGTAGGCGGCACTTCGTTGGCTGTGTATCCAGCGGCAGGTCTATTGGATTATTTTCGAGGCGATAATCTGGTGGTTATCAATAAAACTGCTACCAAGGCAGATATGAGTGCTAATCTGGTCATTCGGGAACCAATAGGCAAGGTGCTTAGTGCAGCGGTTAGAAAAACGGAGGTGCGGTATGACCGTAATCAGAACTGAGTTAGGAGACATTACAGCAAAGCATTATGCCGATGCCATTGTCAATGCTGCCAATGAGAGTCTGCTTGGCGGTGGTGGCGTAGATGGAGCAATACATCGAGCCGCTGGGCCGGAACTTTTAGCAGAGTGCCAGACGCTTGGTGGCTGCAAGACAGGGCAGGCTAAAATCACCAAGGCATACAGACTACCTTGCGACCATATCATCCACACAGTAGGGCCAGTATGGCATGGTGGCAACCATGGAGAGGCAGAACTTTTGGCTGGCTGCTATCGTCACTCGTTGGAACTTGCAATAGAGAAAGATATCCGCAGCGTGGCTTTTCCATCAATCTCAACAGGCGTGTATTCCTATCCCGTGCAACAGGCAGCGGAGATTGCCGTTGGGGCGGTCAGAGAAGTCGTAAAGGAGTACCCTAAGGCATTTGACGAAATCCTGTGGGTATTGTTCGATGAGCGGACAAAGCTGGTGTATGATGGAGCATTGCAGAAAAGACGGTGACTGAGATGGGGAGCGGCTGACACCAAAGTATATCAACAGCTTGACGGAGGAAGAATAGGGGAGCAGGTGGCACGGGCAAAGTCCCGTGCCAATTTTCTTGTCTTAACTTCTTATTTTATGGTAAAATGATTGTTATGTGATTAACAAGATTAATGGACAAAATCATAGCCGAATTGATACAAGAATATAGAGTGTGAAATACCTCGAACCCCTATGAAATAAGGGGCTTCGAGGTGTTTTTGTGTTGTGAAGGAGTGGCCTGAAACGTAAAACCTACAAATACTCAATTAAAAAGCCCTTCGACTATAAAAGTACACCAAGCGGTTATGTCGTGAACCAAAAGGAAACGGAGGCCGTCAAGAAGAGCGGGCCAAGATTGTGCGACTAATCTTTGGCTTGTTTCTCGAGGGGCTGGCACCCTATGCCATTGCCAAGGAACTGACAAGACGTGGAATCACCAGACTTCCTAACCAAGAATGCAGTGAAGAATAACGGACAAGTCCCCAGCTACCTTGTGGAGCAGAGCCATCCTGCCATTATCCCGCCTGCTACCTTTGGGATAGTGCAGGCGGAGATGGCACGGCGCGTGGCTCTCCGCAGTCCTTCCAAGAACGCGACGACCGG
>CADBYQ010000142.1 GCA_902798865.1 Pseudoselenomonas ruminantium
CCAGGGACAGTTTTTCCTGCACCGTATCGTTCGGGTGCAAATCCGGGTCCACAAACTCAGCCCGGTCATCCACCCGCTCCTTAATCAGATGGCGGCGATTACTCGTGGCATAAATCAGGATATTGTCCGGCTTAACCTCCAAGCCACCCTCGATAACCGCCTTCAAATACTTATACTCAATTTCAAATTCCTCAAAGGACAAATCATCCATATAAATGATGAATTTGTAATTGCGGTTCTTAATCCGCGCAATAATCCGCTGGAGATACTGGAACTCATGCTTATAGACCTCAATCATGCGCAACCCCTGGTCATAATACTCATTTAAGATAGCTTTTATGCTCGTGGACTTGCCCGTCCCCGCATCACCATACAAGAGCACATTATTCGCCTTGCGCCCCTGCACAAATGCCTCCGTATTGGCGACCAGCCGTTCCTTCTGACTCTCATACCCCACGATATCGGAAAGCTTAATGTCCCCCGTGGTGGTAATCGGCTCCAACAACTGCCCGGTAATGCTTATCTCCGGCGATACGCGGAACGCCTTATTTAAGCCCAGCATCCCCACGCCGTATTTGGCATAAAAATCCGTCACCACCGTAAAGAGCGCTGCTCCATCTGCAGCGCCGCCGATAGTTGCCGTAAGCTCTTTCACCTTGTCGCTGACGCTCTTATTATAAATCTGTTCCGATTTGGCCACCGCCTGATAATCCGTCAAAATGGAAAAACAATCCAGCCCCAAAGCCTTTTCCAGCCCGGAAAAATCATAATCCCAAAGCTGGCGGAAAATCGTCAAATCATTTTCAGCAAAACGGCGCACACTGCCCGAGGACGCTCCCCGCTTCTCGCAGACCAACGTGAACGGCGCTTCCGTCACCGCCAGTCCAAAGGCGAGATACGCCTGCCACAGATTGCCGTCAAAGCCATAGCGCGTTGCCACATCAAGCAGCCGATTAACCACAGCCAGCGTTTTCCCCGCCAGCTCCTCACGGTCGAAATCACCTGCGTCCACAGCGCGGCAGATGTCCGCCAAGTCAGACAAAATCCCTTCCTTATCCGCCTCACGGTAGATGACCAAGCGGCTAATCAATTTATACATAATAAGCGCCCTCCAATCCCCATATCGCCGTAAAAAACCTCACTTTTCCCATTGTAACATAAGCCCTTTCGACATGCAAAAAAGCCCTCCCCCAAAGGAGAAGGCTCTCATGCTAAACTTCCGTATATTATTTATGACGATTGTAATCTGCTTTAATTTCGCTGACTACGCGGTCATGGCGTTTCTGTTCCTGCTTCATCTTCTTATCGAACTCCTGTTCGGTGATTTCGCCATGTCTCTTCTGATATCTTAACGACA
This sequence comes from Pseudoselenomonas ruminantium, assembly GCA_902798865.1. Classification (GTDB taxonomy): domain Bacteria; phylum Bacillota; class Negativicutes; order Selenomonadales; family Selenomonadaceae; genus Selenomonas_A; species Selenomonas_A ruminantium_L. The sequence continues at coordinate 1,358 of CADBYQ010000142.1, forward strand.
AAATATTCTGTCTGTGCGTACGTTCTTCCTCTTTCATGCGATGGCTGTACTCATTGTGCGTGCCATCTTCGTAAGCCGGCTTGTCCGCAGCTTCCGTAACCGAAGTCATTCCCATACCAGCAATACCAAAGCTGAACATGCCAGCCAAAGCCAATGCCAAGACTTTTTTACCATTCACTTTTAACATTCTATCTTCCCCTTCATTAAATTAATTTTACCATTTCTGCAGCTTTATCACTACAAAGCTTACTATACAGCAAAAAATTATAATTACAATTAAAAAAGCATTAAAATTTCATTAAAAATATTTCCCTTCCCTTGTTAAAATTATAAACTTCTTCTTTACATTTCCTGCCGTGCTATGTTATAATGATTGTTGTTCAACCATGAACAACCTTGGAGAGGTGTCCGAGTGGTCGAAGGTGCTTGACTCGAAATCAAGTGTGGTTAATAGCCACCGTGGGTTCGAATCCCACCCTCTCTGCCATTGAGATTAAAGGGCTCGCGCGTTTTTGTGCGGGTCTTTTTTGCTGTGTTTTTTAGGTGCTTGTCGGGTAATCAGCGGGTAACACGAAGGTATGTTTCCAGCCGTTACGGGCTGTTTCGGGGCATTTTTCCGACAGATGATTTGGGACGAACAGGCAGATTTTTCTGCTCTGGTCGTCCCCTTTTTCATTTCACCTGATGGGATTTACTTTTGTCACATTCTCCAAAATCCACGATATTTTCCATATCATCCTGCAGCCAGTTGCTGACTGCAGCCTTTTTTTCTTCATTGATATGTGTATAAATATCCATGGTAATTTGGATGGTGCTATGGCCCAGCTGCTCCTGAATATCCTTGAAGTCAAACTGCCCCGACGCCTTCATGCGGCTGGCCATATCGTGGCGTAGCATATGGAGGATTTCATATCTGTCCTTTACATTTCATTCAACAATCCTGTACCTAGCATATTTCCCTCCATTTAACAAAGTAATTTTATTTTCATTTTTCAGCTGTTTAAGCAATGAATATGCTTGTGCTGGTGATATTTTGAACAAATCCATAACATCCTGCTTCGTAATTATCCCCTGTTGCGTCTCTGCTAGTTTCATAATCAGTTCCGGTCGTCGAATGCTGTCAATATCGGTCTGCCGAACATACTTTATCGATTCATTTGCTTCCCGATAAACCTTCTTCCCTAAAATGAACGAACGATTTTTGCCATTTCCAGATGCTTCTATCAAACCAATCTCAATCATGTTTTCCACAGCAGCTCTTACTTTATTTTCGCTAAGATTGGTAACTTCTATGATTCTATCCAGACTGCATCTTCTTTCACCATTGAGCAGCGACAAAATCATCAAGGTATAGATAGACAACGTTTTTTGCTGGCGTTTCTGCTCATCCGCAATAAGCTTAGCAAAAGGCAGATTGGCTTTTGCCCGCTGAATAAACAGCTTTACCGTACGGCTTGTCGATTCCGTATAATCCGGCCATGGTCGACCAAATATAATCGAACCTTCATAAATACGGTCAATCCCGCGTCCGGTTTTTTCCGCCAAACCAATTCGTTTCATGGCATCTGCCAGCGCCGGATTTCTGCCATGCGGTTCCACAGTCAACAGGTTTTTCAAATTTACACCATCAATGAATCCACCTGGATTGCTGATGGACATGCCTTCATCATCAATCAATACACGCACACTGCCGAGCATAGTATAGTCTCTATGGCAAAAAGCATTCACCAAACCTTCTCGATAGGCAGCCCAGTCAAATTCAGGAATAGGAATGCGAAAGAGGCCATATTCCGTTTCACGCTCAGGATTCCATGCTTTTAAGTACGTCTCATAGTTTTCAAACAATTCCAAAAGAGGTTTGGAACTATCTTCATTTATACGAACTGCCGTCCCCTCCAGGACTTGAAATGTTGACCTAGCTGTGGGCATCAACTCCGCGATGCGCTCTTCTTTGCCAATCAGTAGCATACCAGTCATGGTCGGAACATATTTTCCTGCAACCTCTGTAACTAGGCGAAGGGCAATATCCAACTCATCATCCGGCAACATGAGAAGTGTCTTTTCGCCGCCCTGTCTATTCTGGATTATTCTGCGCAAGCGAATTCTTTGATTCGGGTCCAGGTCATCCAGCACTGCACCTGCCAAAGGCTGTGCTGAAAAGTCCAATAATCCCAGTTCAGATAGCCTGGAAGGAATTTCATAGGAATACATCGGAATCACTTCTGGTGACCCATCCAGCTTGAGACGACGACGCAGGATTTTTCCTGAGGAAGTAGACACCACCCCCCGACTCCGGGGAATTTCTATCTTTAGAACTTCCTTTTCTTCCTTTATCACTTCTGCCCTGACCGATATGGGAGGAACTGTACTATTCGCGATTAACGCAGTTACGCCAACAGCATCTTTATGTTTGTTTTGAATACCTGTAATCGTGCCATCATCTTCAACGCCAAGAAACAATACGCCCCCCACCGTATTGGTCATGCCAACTATTTCTTCAACTAAATCATGATCAGGATAGGATTTCACATCACTTTTGAACTCTATTTCCAGAGTTTCTTTTGTCGGTATAGTTCTCATGCCCTCACCTCCAACTCTCTATATCTAATATAGATTATAACTCATTTAACTCAATTAGTCGAGTTAAAAAGAAGCGTCAACAAAAACACACGAGTTAAAATCGAGTTAAAATCGAGTTAAAATCGAGTTAAAAACAAGTTAAGACAGCATAAAATATCAACAGCGGTGGCAGCCGAGCACAAAAACATAAATCCTCACCACCCACGGCGACGACATAGCCAGAGACATCACACGCGGGTGACGGATTACATCGCAAAAGCCCTTGCCAATATTTAAGGAAAATAGTACAATATCATTACGGAACGGGTCATAGAGCCATGCAGTCACTAGACTGCTGGCAATATCTACAACAAACAAGGTGTCAACCACAAGTTCACACCGGTAAAAGAGCCTGCAGACTGGTAACCTGCAAGGCTCTTTTATTTTGTCCGCATACAGAACAGCCGCGCTCAGTACCATCATTCTGCGCGCGGCTTTCTCCCCATCAAAAAGGGCGCTGCCATAATGACGGCTGCCATACAGGCAGCTTATGTACGCAAAATTCACACGTCATTATGGGCTTACGCGCCCATTTTCTCGTTTTATAAGATTATTCTAGCATAGACAAAATATCATTACAAGATTTTATTGTTCTGTAAAGCATAGAATGGGCGTTGTTCCTCGTTAACAATGCCTCATAGCTACTTAGATCAGAGTAGCAGTCTGCTCATCGTAAGTATTAATCCCCCTTAACGGAATTCCAGTTATCAGTCTCCTGCCTATGCGGGGAATTACAAAAGGTACCACGTTGACCAATTAAATCCCCCATCAGCCTTCCGTGGATATATCCATATGCTACCACAGCAAATCTCTCCCCTCTGTCATAAAACACTATTCTTAATAGACTTTTGCAGGAATAAATATTTTTCTTGTCGAATGATTATAGGAAACCCGTAAAAACTGCGAGGATAACCTCAAAGAGCTCTTTGCTAAATATAACGTGTCAGAGGAAGACGGATTCAAGGTAGCCAATGGTATTGTTGCCTACCTTGAACATGCCCTCAATGACACATATGACACGGCCCTGGAGGGCGGAGCAGAGCTTGGTGAGATATGAAAGGTTATAAGAGTGCCATAGATGAAGCAGAAGAAGCTATGGCGCGGATAACGGCCAACAATCTTATAAAAATAAGTAATGGGGTAGACATAGAATAAAGTTCGGAGGGAATACTAATGTATGACACATATATACCAGACAAAGGTTTCGTGGAAACTTTCTTTCGTATCAGCAACAGGATAAACAGAAAGAGATATATTAAGCGTATGTTGGCTCTTATTGGGATTACGTTTATTCTCGGATTTCTGGTAAATTTTTCTTTGCTGATTGTTGGTGCAGATATATTAGCAGAAGATACGTTAGCAAGCGCCTTGGGGTTGTTAACGCTTATACCAAGCTTGGCTTTGATGATAAGAAGACTGCATGACCTTGACAGACCTGCATGGTGGGTGATAGCAACATTTGTCCCGTTTCTTAACTTAGTGTTAGGGTTATACCTGCTCTTTGCCAGAGGTACTTATGGCCCTAATCAATATGGTGCCGACCCGATAGAAGGTTGTGATTAATGTAACAGTTTGTCATGGAACAAGAAAGAGTTAAAGCCCGTACTGCCTTTCATTTCCCTCTCGCTCATGTCCAACGTCCTTTCCATCCATCGCAGCCACAATTATTGTCATTTATTATTCGACAGCAGAACACCTCTCTCTTGCCAAAAATCAATGACTTTTCGTAGCATAAACTATTGATTTTCATTCTCAATAGTGGTATATTATATTCAGGCTTTCGTTAAAGCTCTCCTAAAATATAATACACAGCAAAGAACCGGACGTACTGCTCATGCGTCCGGTTCTTTGTATTCAAAATGATTAATAACGTATCCCCATGAGTTCAGCATCACTGGTAATGGCATCCGTGAGCCGTTGCTGAAAATCCTGCATGGTGATAAGTCCGTCCGCATTGGGATGGATATTTTGCAAATGCAAGGGAACCACCTGTGGTGGATTATTGGCATCGATAGGCGTTTTGCTGCACAACTGATTGGTAGATGGATAAACCAATTTCAAAGCAACATAGCTCTCGCCCTCCTGATCCTGCCATTCTTCCACCACCAGTTTGCAGCCGATAGGCGCTTCCTGCTCAATGGTTTCGGGCAGGACGGTGTCCTTGACCTCCATTGCCCCCATTACCGTGGCGATATTGGTATCATGGCCGCACAGGAAGGTGAATTTGCGCCGCTGGAGGTTCAATTCCTCCTGAAAAATGGAGAGCAAAGGCCGCGCCAACGCTCGGGAAAGCGTCGGCAAATGGCGGTAGGTATGAATCCCCAAATCCTTCACCGCCGCAATCTCCCGCCATTCGTTAAACGAGAGCTCATGTCCAAAACCTGCCCGGCTGTCGCCCAGCTCATAATACTGCAAAGTCAGGGCATCACAGGCCGTCATCAGCGGACGGATAGAACCGCCCAGATGAACCCCCTCCTGAATATTCACCTGAAATTCGCCTGTGCCTACTTCCGGATTGTCCAAAACCACTGCCGCAGTCTTTATGCCCGCAGCCACGCTTTGCGTCAGGGCCAAGCTGCCGCCCAATGCCGCTAATTCCTCGGTCAGGTTCTCATCAAAAGGCGCTTTATGCCCTCCCTGTCCCGGCAAAAATACCGGGTCTGCATCATTCACATTGCCGTTATACTGCACCGGTACATCCACATGGGGGAACATTCCGGTTTCAAAACTTTCGGCTGTCGCAATGGTACGCTGAAAAGCGTTGGCATAAAAACGGATATCCCGTTCTCCCGGCTGATAATCTGCCGGAAACAAATCTTCCTTTTGGAAATAAAGATGGCAGTATGCGCCCATCTTTTCTTCAATCTGCGCACCATGCGCGGTCAACTCACCGGTACCTACACCAAAATCATGCCATTTATGCGCCGTAATCCCCGCCAGTGTTCCACTCCCTGTAAGCGGTGCCCGGATATTATGCCGGGACAGGACAATAACCTGTGCCAGATGGTATTTGCTGTGAAACGCATCCTGCGGCACAGCTTCCGCCAGCTGACCGGCAGCCGCAAGCCACAGCACCGTCAGCAGTAAAAATAACTTTCGCCAAAAATCGCGCCCGTAGGGCATTTGGCAAGGCAGGTTGCTTCGAGACAATCCTTTCACTTGCTGCTATCCACTACCGCGACAAAGTTATCAATCTTAATTGCGCCCTGTGGGCAGTTCCGCATACAAAGGCCGCAGCCAATGCAGGCATTCTTGCAGAGTTTTTTGGCCGCCGGGCCTTTATCGTGGGAGCTGCACAGGACCTCCACAGGGTCGTTAAAACCTTTCAGGGTCAAAATCGCCTGCGGGCAGGTTGCCACGCACTTGCCACAGCCGGTACAGATATCCTTGTCCACCACAGGCAGCCCGTCAGCGCCCATGCTCATCGCACCAAAAGGACAAGCCTTGACGCAGTTGCCAAAGCCGATACAGCCAAACTTGCAGCCCTTGGGGCCCCCCTGAATGAGTTTGGCCGCCGCACAGTCCGGCACACCCTCGTAGTTAGCCGCCATGGCGGCAGCGGTTTTCGTGCCGCGACATTTGAGCGTGGCATACTTAGGCTCTGTCACTTCGGCTTTTTTACCTGTAAGTTCAGCGACTTTGGCTGCCACCGCCGCCTTGCCCGGCACGCAGAGGTTTGGGGCAACGTTGGGGTCTTCAACCACCGCTTCGGCGTATTTGGCACAACCCGCAAAACCACAGGCACCGCACTGCCCCTTGGGGAGGATTTCCTCCACCTCGTTAATCAGCGGATTCACCGCCATATAGAATTTCTTATCCGCCAGTGCCAGTACGATGCCGAAAAACAGACCGACACCGACCAGCACGACGATAATCATCATTGCTTTTTCCATTTGCTACACCTCACAACATGCCCGCAAATCCCAGGAACGCCAGCGACAGCATCCCCGCCAGGATAAAGGCAATGCCAATGCCCTGCAACGGCTTAGGCACATTGGCATAGACCAGCTTTTCCCTTAGTGACGCCATAAGGATGATAGCCACGGCAAAGCCCAAACCGGAGCCGATGGCAAAGACGATACTCTTCAACAGGCTGTAATTGCTTTCGACATTGAGCAGGGGCACGGCCAGCACGATACAGTTGGTGGCAATCAGCAAAAGGTAAATGCCCCACATATTGTAGAGGGCCGGAGCCTGTTTCTTGATGACCAGTTCCAACAGCTGCACAAAGCTGGCGGTCAGCACGACAAACACAATGGTCGTCAGGAAGGTCAGTCCCAGGGGTTCCAGCACGAAGAAGTAGACAATCCAGGCAAGGATGGAACTCATGGTCATAACGGAGGTCACCGCCATGCCCATGCCCACCGAAGCACTGAGGTTCTTGGAGATACCGAAGAAGATACAGAGGCCCAAAAACTTCGTCAGCACGAAGTTATTGACCACAACCGCGCCGATAAATAAGGTTAAATACTCTCCCATGATTTAGGCCTCCTTTCCTGCTTTTAGCTCCGCCAAGCGAGCTTTTTCTTCCTGCTTGGCATTCCATGTCTTGCAGGCTGCTACCAGATAGCCAATCAGGATAAAGGCGCCCGGCGGCAGAATCATCATTAACATGGGTTCATAGCCCGCGCCGAAGACCGGCACGCCCAAGATGGTACCCGCGCCAAAAAGCTCACGGATAACGGCAATGGTCAGCATGGCCAGCGTAAAGCCACAGCCCATGCCAAAACCATCCAAAAAGGACTTCCAGACGCCGTTCTTCGAGGCAAACACCTCCGCCCGCGCCAAAATAATGGCAAACACCACCACGAGCGCCAGGTATA
>CADBYQ010000143.1 GCA_902798865.1 Pseudoselenomonas ruminantium
TCATTCTGGATTTCATCAGCGAATTGTTCTTCGTAGTGTTCCTTGAAGGTTTCGGCGGTACTCTTGCTGGAGGATACATTGAGGATACTGGAGTAAACATTTTCCTGGCCCTTGCCATACTCGAGTTTGAGGATGACATAGATGGTAATGTTCTTGATCATTTGTGAATCACTCTCCCAATTAATCCCATTAACTTACGGCAGAATATTCCTGTGATTTATCGTCTTACTTCGACAGGGAAGGTGAATTTCCTTCTTTTAGAAAAAATATATTACCAGGCAGGAATAAGAAAGTACGCCCTAGAATAAATATGAGATAATTAATATGAAAAAATTCTGTATTATCTTAATTGATTGGTAAAAAATATTCTTGGCAAAAAGTTGCTGTAGAGAATTTTTTGTGGGAAAGGATGTCATTACCATGCGAAACAAAAGGAATTGTATATTGACGGCGGCGGTTTTGTCCAGTCTGGCCATACCGTTATCGTATGCAGCAGCAGAGGAGCCGGCATATCCATATTTGGAAACAGTAGAGTCTACGTATAATGGCAAGACGTTTGCTAAATTGCTATTTATGAATCAGGGGTATGGAATAGGTTATGGAGAAAAACCGGATGATCCAGGTTGGCTGGTTGATAAGGCAACATATAAATTAAGTGATAGGCTTATTGATGCTACTGTGACCAGTACGGATTATTGGAAAAATATTTTGGCGCCTAATGCAAAAAATACAACACCCTGGCAGATATTTGTCACCACATTTGAGGAGGTAAACGCTGATGCAGGTTCACCATCGCTGGACACTCCTGGTGGAATTATAACAAAAGAGTTTTTTCAAAATCATTTGTTCTATGTGAAGGACCAGCTACAGGAGGGGAAAGTTTTTACACCTGTGACCTATACGCCATATGATGCTCTGCCTGAAGGAAAATATGCTTATAGCGTAATACGGATTGGCAAGTATGTGGGGGCGAGTCGTAACAACGTCGAAAATGGCTGGTGGATAGATGCGGACACTGTTCTGCCTACCAATGAACAGGCTGCTGATTTTGTAGGAACTTTTCGTCATGAACTCGGACATGCCTTGGGCATAATCTGTGTTGGAGATAGGGAACCAAAACCAGGGAAACCAAATGAGAATAATTTTTTTATTGACAAAAAGATAACAGATAAGCTTTCCTGGACCCTGCATTTGCGGGATCAAAATGACACACCTGCTAAGGCCGGGATGTATTTTGTGGACTCGAATGAACCCAAAGATCCCAATAAAGAATATTTCGTGGTGGATAAGACAACCAAGGACGATGGTAAAGGCTATGCGTATTTTTATGGTGACCATGTGACAGAAGCCCTGGGCGGGGCGACATTTTTCGGGCGCTCTGCTTTGCCGGTAAATGGCTGGGAATTGTCGGGAAATATATTGATATTTGACGGCTCACATTTGCATACGGCTGGCATGATGAGTCATCGTCCCTACTCCAATTACACATCCTTTTTGGAAGTAGAACTGGCCGTTATGCAGGACCTGGGGTATCCGATTGACCGCAAGGCCTTTTATGGCCGGTCTATCTATGGCAACGGTGGCACTATCGTCAACAATCAGGGATATTTCGCGCGCAACGCTGATGGCACAGACTATCTTGCCAATACCTATAGCCTCGTGCCCTTGGGCGTCGGCCTGCATATCTATGGTTCGGATAACAAGGTGACGCAGAATGCGGACATCATGACCAAAGGTACGGGAGCTGTAGGTGTCCGGGTAGATGGCACGGGCAACACGCTGATTGTGCCGGAGAAAACAGAAATCCATGCGGACGGCAGGCGTGGCAATGGCCTTTTAATAGCTTATGGCAGAAACCATACGATAGAGCAGGCCGGAACAGTAACAGCAGGCGGTGAAGGTGGCACAGGTGTACGCTTTGACTTTGGTTCCAGCTCGAACGGTGCCAGAGATGAGTACCGTGGCTCGTATATCCGCTATAAGCGAACGGTCGATGAAACTAATGGAAACATTGCTACGGCTGAAAATCTTGCCTTGAAAGAAATGACGGCCAATTACTACAATGCAAATAATGAAGAATTAGAGGGGGCACTGGTAAATGACTATAATCTGTCCGGTGCGCTTATTGGCGCGGATAATGCCATCTATATTGCCAGGAATGCCTTTGTAAAGAATATCAACATCAATAAGGGGGCCAGGATTCAGGGGGATATCACTTCCGATTGGAAACAGTTTGGCGAAGATGAATGTGAAGGAGCTTATGACGATCCAGGTACTAGTCATAGTGCTGGCTTGCGTATTCAATACAATAAAAAATATGGGAATGATGGGTATGAATATGATGATTATATTCCGGACCTGGTGACCAATCTAAATTTCAATACGGATATGACCTACAGCGGCAATATCACCGGCGAGGATAATATGAAGATGAAGGTTAATGCCGGAATGCTGACCTATGAAGGTGCAGCCAATGTGGTAAATGTTCAGGTGGCAAAAGATGCGACGTTGTTTGGGGGAACCTATACCGTAAATGATATGAGCGACAGGCAGAGTGCTGATTTTGCCGCGGATACGACTACAGGGCAGTTTATCAATCACGGTACGATTGGGGCTTCAGCTGCCGACCGGAATATGACGATTAATGGCACACTGGTATCGGATGGCAGACTGCAGGCCTATGGCAGTGGTGAAAACGGCCGGATAATTGTCAAGGGGGCCGCAAAGATTGACGGGTCAACGGTGACTGCCCGCGAAATGATGCCTGGGGAGAGCAAGACCGTTCTCACCGCGCAGTCTATTAGCGGAACGATTGCCAATGCAGACACGGCTGTTCCGGTATCCAGCATGATCAGTGCCAAGGGTAAAATCACGGATAATAATACGCTGTCTGTGGAAATGACAGCTGCCAATAACTTAGGCAGCACGGATGAGACTGTAAACAATGCCTGCAATACCGTGATCAATATGTATGACAGCATGGGGACGGAAAAATTCCAGCAGGGTGAGTGGCGTAAATTATTCTATATGGAGCCGGAGGCAGCTGCACGGTCTTTGACGGATATTTCTTCTCCGAATGCCGTACAGGGCATGAGCATGGCGCAGACCAGTACGGTGACCAGTCATATTCTGTCTGCACGGCTGGCCGAGGCCTATGCCATGAAGAATATGGCTGTCCAAGTTCCGGTGGCAAAACTGGCCGACGATAAGCAATCGACTGCCGATGAAGGGCTTAAACTGCAGGCGAAAATCGACCAGCCGGTGGATAACGATATCTGGTTCAAGACGGCGAAGAACTGGGGCGAGTTAAAGGGCGGAGCTAATTATCATGGTACAACCTTTGCCTTGGGGTATGACAAGGTGGCCGGGAAGAACTGGCGTGTGGGCGGCTTTGTCAGCTATGGCAGAAGTTCCTTTGCAGCTGGTTCCGCCGGCAGCAAGGTGCAGGATACGCGCTTAGGGCTATATGGCGGCTGCAAGAGCGGCCCTCATGAAGGTTATGTATACCTTAGCCATGGCTGGCTGAAAAATGACCTGAGCCGGGGAATATCGGGCTTCGGTACGGCTAAAGCCGATTACAACAGTCATATTTTGGAATTGGGCGGCGAATACAAATACGACCTGCAGGCGAACAAAGCTGCTAACTGGCATGTGAGTCCCTATGTGAATATGCAGTTGTCCCGTTTGTGGCAGGACGGCTATACGGAAAGTGGTGTGGGCGCATTAGGCCAAAGAGTAAACAGCGCGGGCAACACCTATTTTGCCACGGGGCTGGGAATGGAGTTCAAGCGCTATCTGAACAAGGGCAGCTATGCCATGCGGCTTGGCCTGAGGCATGCTTTTAGCGGTGCCAATCCGCGGGTAACCTTTGGCCTTGCCGGTGGTGGCGCATCTGTTTTTGAAATGCGCGGCCAGCAGGATAAGACGCATATGGTCATGTCCATAAGCGGCGAGAGCGAATTTTCGCCAGGCTGGACCCTTGCCGGAGATGCTATGCTGAAACGCGGCAGTCACGACCGGGACATCATGTGTGCTGTTACCCTACGCCGACTGTGGTAAACACAGATGGTTGCAGGATAATATAAAAAAGGAGAATTATTAAGCGTAAGAGGAGGAAGAAGTATGAAAAAGCGGATTATGGTTTTTGTGGTGGTTATGATGATGGCGCTATCCGGTTTGTGTATGGCGCATATGACCGGCGGCAGCATTAACGGCCTGGTTAACACGGACGATGGTCAGAAAATTGCCATCTATACTGCTGAAGGTTATTCGGTGGCAACCGTTTTGGAATACCATGTCAACTATCCGTTGGAAGACCATGATGTCATTGAAGCGGTCAATGGTTATCTGACGGAGATTGGTCGTTTGCGCATTAAAGATATGCACAATGGTTCCAGTCAGACGATTGTTCAAATTGAGGGCGTAAATCTGACGGAAAAAGAAGCGATGAGCTGGCTGGCGCATGGCGGTAAATTTGAATAAATCGATAAGATTCTATTGTATAATTTCTAATCTAAACTTTTCAGACAAAATTTATATGCAATCTTGGCCGATGGTGTAAATGTCCATCGGCCGTTTTTTGTCTAGTGGGAGATACAAGCTGATTTACCACTTGGCAGCTATGATGGCGATAATTATTATGAGTTGACGAAGAATAGTTTGTTTTGTTTACAATTGTTTTTGGGCGGTGTATAATAGGTGATATGTTTTGAAGTATTTTATTTCAGAGGGGAGCAATATAAAACATGAGCAAAAAGATGAAAACCATGGACGGCAACCAGGCCGCCGCGTACATCTCCTATGCTTTTACGGATGTTGCAGCAATCTATCCCATCACGCCGTCTTCACCGATGGCTGAACATGTGGATGAAGATGCAGCCAAAGGCAAGACCAACCTCTTTGGTCAGAAGGTCCGCGTTATTGAATTGCAGTCAGAGGCTGGTGCCGCTGGTGCTGTACATGGTTCCTTGCAGGCTGGTGCCCTGACCACTACATATACGGCATCTCAGGGGTTCCTGCTGATGATTCCGAATCTCTACAAGGTAGCCGGCGAACTGCTGCCGGGCGTGTTCCACGTATCCGCTCGTGCTTTGGCCGCTAACTCCCTGAATATCTTTGGCGACCATCAGGATGTTATGGCAGCCCGCCAGACTGGCTGTGCAATGCTCTGTGAAGCCAGCGTGCAGGAAGTTATGGATTTGGCCGCTGTAGCCCATCTCGTGGCCATCAAGGGCCGTGTGCCGTTCATCAATTTCTTCGATGGTTTCCGTACCTCCCACGAGATTCAGAAAATCGAAGTAGTAGATTATGATGATTTGGGCAAGATTCTCGACTGGGAAGCGGTAAAAGAATTCCGCCGTCGTGCGCTGAATCCGGACCATCCGGTTATCCGCGGCACAGCACAGAATCCGGACGTATACTTCCAGGAACGCGAAGCATCCAACAAGTACTACGAAGCGCTGCCGGAACTCGTCGAAGAAGCTATGGCTGATTTGGCCAAAATCACGGGCCGTGAACATCACCTGTTTGACTACTATGGTGCCAAGGATGCTGACCGCATCATCATCGCCATGGGGTCTGTCTGCCAGGCGGTGCAGGAAACGGTGGATTACCTCAACAAGCAGGGCGAAAAAGTCGGCCTGATGAGTGTACATCTCTATCGCCCGTTCTCCATCAAGCATTTCTTCCAGTTTATGCCGAAGACGGTCAAGAAGGTTGCTGTGCTTGACCATACGAAGGAGCCGGGTTCTCTGGGCGAACCGCTGTACCTCGATGTTAAGAGCGCCTTCTATGGCTCTGAACTCAATCCCATCATCGTGGGCGGCCGTTTCGGTCTGGGCGGCACAGACACGCCGCCGGACCAGATTTTCGCTGAAAGATGGCTTCACCATCGGTATTGATGATGATGTAACGCATACGAGCCTGACTCCGGTTATGAGCGATGTGAACCTGACTCCGGTTGGCACGACGGCCTGCAAGTTCTGGGGCCTCGGCTCTGACGGTACGGTTGGTGCCAACAAGAGCGCCATCAAGATTATCGGTGATAAGACGGACATGTACGCACAGGCTTACTTTGCCTATGACTCCAAGAAGTCCGGCGGTATCACGATGAGCCATCTGCGTTTCGGCAAGCAGCCCATCACGAGCCCGTACCTTATCAACAATGCGGACTTCATTTCCTGCTCCCAGCAGTCCTATGTCTATAAATACGACCTGCTGGCCGGCCTCAAGAAGGGCGGCAAGTTCCTGCTCAACACGGTTTGGTCGGATGCAGACCTCGACAAGCACCTGCCGGCTGCCATGAAGCGCTATATCGCCAAGAACGAAATCGAATTCTACACGGTTAACGCTGTGGATATCGCGAAAGAACTCGGCCTCGGCGGTCGCTTCAACATGGTTATGCAGTCTGCCTTCTTCAAGATTGCCGCCATCATTCCGCTCGAAACGGCAGTGGAATACCTCAAAGACGCTGTGGTTAAGTCCTACGGCAAGAAGGGCGAAAAAGTTGTCAACATGAACAATGGCGCCATCGACAAAGGTATCGAAGCCCTCCATCGCGTAGAAGTACCGGCTGCCTGGGCTGATGTTGCTGACGATGCTGTGGAAACGAAAGATGCTCCGGCATTTATCACCGAAATTCAGGAAGTCATGAACCGTCAGGAAGGCGACAAGCTGCCGGTTTCCAAGTTTACGGAAGACATGGTGGATGGTACGTTCCCTGTTGGCGGGGCTGCTTTTGAAAAACGCGGTACGGCTATCAATGTACCGGTTTGGAATACGGACAAGTGCATTGGCTGTAACCAGTGCTCCTATGTCTGCCCGCATGCTGCTATCCGTCCGGTACTCACGACGGAAGAAGAACTCAAGAATGCTCCGGAAGGCTTCCCGTCCAAGCAGACGAAGGCCATCAAGGATTATCACTTCACGGTAGCTGTTTCCACCATGGACTGCCTGGGCTGCGGCAACTGTGCTCAGGTCTGCCCAGTGAAGGCGCTCGATATGAAGCCGCTGGATGATAAGCTCAAAGACGAACAGAAGTTCTTCGATTATGGTGTAGATGCCAAGAAGGTTGCACCGAAGAAGAACCCGATGAAGAAGACGACGGTTCTGGGTTCTCAGTTTGAACAGCCGCTCCTCGAATTCTCCGGTGCCTGCGCAGGCTGCGGTGAAACCCCGTATGCTAAACTTTTGACCCAGCTCTTTGGTGACCGCATGATGGTTGCCAATGCTACGGGCTGCTCCTCCATCTGGGGCGGCAGTGCTCCGGCTATGCCGTACACCAAGAACCACAAGGGGCATGGCCCGGCTTGGGCAAACTCCTTGTTCGAGGACAACGCTGAATTCGGTCTGGGCATGTTCCTGGGCACGAAATCCGTCCGTGACGCTTTGGCTGCTGATGCCAAGGCTGCTGTGGAAGCCGGCAAGGGCAGCGATGAACTCAAAGCTGCACTGACCGAATGGGTGGACAACATGAACGAGGGCGAAGGCTCCCGTGAACGTGCTGAAGCGCTGACGGCACTTCTCGAAGCGGAAAAAGGCAGCGATGAACTGCTCAGCAAGCTCTACGACAACAAGGATTATTTCGTGAAGCGTTCCCAGTGGATTCTGGGCGGCGATGGCTGGGCTTACGATATCGGCTACGGCGGCCTTGACCATGTGCTGGCTTCCGGCGAAGATGTCAACGTGCTTGTCTTCGATACCGAAGTTTACTCCAACACGGGCGGCCAGGCTTCCAAGTCCACGCCGGCTGCCGCTATCGCACAGTTCGCCGCTGCTGGTAAGAAGACGAAGAAGAAGGATCTCGGCATGATGGCTAAGTCCTACGGCTATGTCTATGTGGCACAGGTCGCTATGGGCGCTGACCACAACCAGCTCATGAAGGCCATCACCGAAGCTGAGGCTTATCATGGCCCGTCCCTGATTATCGCCTATGCACCGTGCATCAACCACGGCATCCGCAAGGGCATGGGCAACAGCCAGCTCGAAGCAAAACTGGCTGTGGAATGCGGCTACTGGGTCAACTACCGTTACAACCCGCAGCTCGTGGGTACGGACAAGAACCCGTTCAGCCTCGATTCCAAGGAACCGAACTTCGACAAGTTCCAGGAATTCCTGATGGGCGAAAACCGCTACATCAACCTCCAACGCTCCTTCCCGGAAGCTGCAGAGGCACTCTTTGAAAAGACCCAGAACGATGCCAAGGGCCGTTACGAAGGCTACAAGGTACTCGCTGGCAAATAATATGCGGTAATCTGCCGCACGTAAGTAAAAAGTCCGTTGACGAAAATGTCAACGGACTTTTTTCATAAATTGCAGTTTGTGAGTTAGTTCGTGCTAATGGTATCTAGTTCATACGCAGTTAGGGACAAACGGGGGAGTGCTTTTTCTGTTTTCCGCTAAACGACCCCCTCGTAAAATTGACTTGTCCAGTTACCTGCGCCGGGCAGGCCAACGGCGCTGCTTTCAGCGTGTTTGCTTAGCTTTGTTCTACCTGGGGCCGGCCTTCACTGCGTTCAGGCAGTCGCTCCTAACAGAAAAAGCACTCCCCGTCC
>CADBYQ010000144.1:0-1113 GCA_902798865.1 Pseudoselenomonas ruminantium
GGGCAAACTCGAAGGCGCGGTGCTCACCATTTGGGACTGGCGCTATGACAGTGCCAAACTCAAAAACGAAGCCATCCTCTACACCGATGGCGATGCCTGGGAAATGAAAGCCGCCACCAAACAGACCCCGCCGCCCCACGACAGCCGCGACCATGCCTGGCAGAATGAAAACAAACTGTTCGTCGAACTGCCCCGCTCCAGCCTGCCCGCAATCAAAAAAGCGGAAACCGTACGGTTCCGCTTCTACTACGATAATGGACAGACAATTGATTTGCCGCTGAATGAGCCGGATTTAGAGTATTGGAAACGACAGGTACAATAATTCGTACTTCTATTGAAAGTCCGGCGGGGGCGGGCAGCTATTTACCCCGACTGCGCTTAGACGGCAGGCTAAACAGATTTTTTGCCTTGATTTAGCGGGAACGGCTTAAACTCACTTCGTTCAAACAAAAGCCTTTTCCCGCTAATATTAAGGTGGGCAAAAAATATGTTCTTCACGCCTGCCGCCCAACGCTTCGCGGGGCAAATAGCTGCCCGCCCCCGCCTCCGTGTTTTTTTGCATGCTGTATTACAAAACCACAAATCTCCAAAAGCCTTCTCCTCTAGTGGAGTTAAGTGCCAATGCCCCGGATGAGGTAAATCGCTAATCAGCCACCTGCCAACTTCTCAGCAGAGCGTGGCAAGCAGCACCGCTGGCGGCGTACTTCGCATTTACACTTAACGGTATATCCTCGGCACCCGCGCACTAAGCAAACACGGCACTTCGTAATTAATGGTATTGCCCCAGCGCGCCACCTCATCAATGGTCAGGCTGTCACTGCCAAATAACGTAACCTCGTCCCCAATCTGCACATCGGGAATATCCGTCACATCCACCATAACCTGGTCCATGCACACCCGACCGGCAATCGGTGCTTTCTGTCCATGAATCTCCACAAAGCCCTCTTGCCCATAGGCACGAATATAGCCATCAGCATAGCCAATCGGCAGAGTGGCAATGCGACTTTCGCGTTTCGCCGTGAACTGCCGCCCATAGCCAATGCTTTCGCCCGGCTGCAGGGTCTTAACCCAGACCACTTTAGCCTTGAGGCTCATCACCGGCTGCAGGTCAAT
>CADBYQ010000144.1:1142-6941 GCA_902798865.1 Pseudoselenomonas ruminantium
CGGGGATTTCCAAAATTGCCGCTGATTCTGCAATATGCTTTAGGGAAAGCTTTATTCCACGGCTTTCCACCGCCGCAATCGCATCCTTAAACGCCGCCAGTTGCTGCTTCGTATACGTCTTGTCCTTGCTGTCCGCCGTGGCAAAATGGGAGAACATGCCCTCGATTACCAGCCCAGGCAGCGCGGCAATCTTGGCGGCCAGTTCGCCGATTTCCTCCGGACGCACACCGATACGCCCCATGCCCGTGTCCACTTTCAGATGGATGCGGGCTTTTTTCTGCTGGCGCTGTGCCTCCTCAGATAATGCCTTAGCTAAGGACAATTCGCAGACCACCTGCGTCAAATCATAATCCACCACATCCTTGGCATCTTCCGGCATAACCAAACCGAGCACCAAAATCGGTGTAGTAAAACCTGCCTGCCGCAGTTCTATACCTTCGGACAGGGTTGCCACGGCCAGATATTCTGCCCCTTCCTCAAGAGCCACTCTGGCCGCCGCCACAGCACCATGACCATAGGCATTTGCCTTGACCACCGCACAGAGTTTCACCCCTGCCGCCAGCTGTTTTTTGATTTCTCTATAATTATGACGTAACGCCTGCAGATTGACTTCGGCCCAGACCGGACGATTTGGCATTACCCCCACACTCCTTTTACGCAAATTTCATTTCTAAGTATAGCAAAATGGTATAGTTAAGTCTATAATGTAGATATGAATAAACTGCTTAAAAAGGCGGATATTGTGCTAATTGTCCTGTTCTTTGCCCTCTCCCTGCTACCGCTCGTCAAATTCGGTCAGCCGGAGCTTGCCTGTTATGCCGAAATCCGGCAGACAGGCAAGGTCATCGAACGCATCCAGCTGACGGGGCATACAGGTGTTACGGAACTTACGCTGCCCTACGAAACAGACGGACAGGAAAAACACAACCATATCCGCATAGAAAACGAATACATTTCGGTGACAGATGCCGACTGTCCCGACAAAATCTGTATACAGACAGGTGCCATCTCCCACGCCGGAGAAATCATTGCCTGCCTACCCCACAAATTAATCATTGAAATCAAGAGTGAATAGCCCCATGAAACTACGAAACCATCTCTACATTGCCCTGCTGACCGCCATCTCTTTGGTGCTTTTTTTAGTGGAAGGACTTATCCCTCTGCCCTTTATCGCCCCCGGCGCTAAGTTGGGACTGGCCAATATCGTCACCGTCTGTGCGCTTTTCCTCCTTGGGCCCCGCGCCTGCCTGTTCATCATCATCCTGCGCACAGGACTGGCCTCTTTTTTCGGCGGTGGCCCTGTGATTTTTCTCTACAGTATTGCCGGCGGTATGCTAAGCCTTGCCATGATGACAGCCCTCAAAAAAAGCGCTCGTTTCTCCATTATCGGCATTAGCGCTGCCGGCGGCTTTGCCCATCATTTGGGACAGTTAATCGTCGCTGCTTTTGCCGCTGATACCCTGTCAATGTTCCGCTATCTGCCCATTTTAGGCCCCTGTGGACTGCTTACAGGATTCATTATCGGCGGACTAAGTGCCCGCATACTAAACCATAAATTTGATTGACGAACACCTTTTTTTCTGCTACTATCAATGTAGAGGTGTTATCTATAAATACAATTGTAAAGGAGGAAGCGACATGGATGTAAATGCTATTACAATTCTTCCGCAAAATCGCATGGAAGAACTTAACAGTCAACAAGACCGTCTGTTAAGTGAGATTACGGCCGTAAAGACGGAAAATCAAAAAGCCGCCGCAAGTCTGCCGCCCTTACACTCGTTAATGGCGAATCTCGACGCCGTTCAAGGTTCACAGGAACTCAATGCACTCGGAGCTGCTTCCTCATCGCCCGCTTTTGTTGTGGATATCAATAGCGAGCACAAGGAATTAGCCGCATATGCCCAAGCGGCCTTTGCCGTTGAATTGCATACGTTATGAAAATAACCCGCCAGCACGCACTTTAAGCGTCACTGGCGGGTTATCTTTACAAATCACCAAAATTACTCAACAGGATGCCCTTACGGGACAATTTTTCCTGTACATCCGCATCACATACGGCATGGAATTCAGCCTCATAATCATGCTGCCAGCCAGTTGCCTTAATCAAAGGCACATTCTCCAGCCCCGGATGCAGCATAACTTCCACGGAACCATCCGTGAAGTTTTCGGCCAACTCTTTCATGAAGTCTGCCGACACTGCGCCGCCGGCCACCTGACCGACGAAATTATCCGGACAGGCAAAGCCCTGTGCTTTAGCCTGCCGGCGGTCAAGCCAGGACAAGGTTTCCAGACCAAATTTCCCGACCAAATCGCCGATACCAGGCCAGGGCGTGAACGGATTGCCATAAATCCCGCGGGAAATCCGTACGCGTTTAATTCCACGCTCCGCCGCGAGTTTCAAGGCTAGCGGGAATATCCCCGGCAGCATATGCATATGCTGATGGCTGTCCACATGAGTCGGCGTAATCCCTGCCTGCAGCACCTTATCCAACTGTGCCGCTAATTCCCGCTCGATGTCTTCATAGGCAATTTTCCCCTGCACATAATGCTTTACAAAGGCACCATGGTCGGGCAAAAAACAGCCATCATTAACCGCTAATGTCGGTATTTCTGCGGCGGGGAGCACTGGCTTGCCGTCCACCAATGTCAAATGCACGCCCACACCTAATTGTGGGCGTTTTTTCGCAATCTCAACGGCTTCCGCAAAATACGGCTCACCAGCCATCAGACTGGCTGACAGTAAGCCCTTTTTATCCACGGCCTCTGCCACCGCCTGATTGATTAGCGGCTGACGGCCAAAATCATCAGCATTGACAATCAGCTTTTTCACTTTTCTACCTCTTGATTCTTAATCAGATACAAGGGACGATTCTTAACCTCCGTATAAATACGGCCCAGATATTCCCCCATAATGCCCAAAATAATCAACTGTGCGCCGCCGAACAGGGACATGCACACCATGATGGTCGTCCAGCCGGATACCGCCTCACCATTGATATATACATAGAGCGCATGCAGCATCAGACAGAAACTCAGCAGAGCAAGAAAAATTCCCGCTGCAAATGCCGTCCGCAAAGGCAGCACAGAATAACCCACAATTCCGTCCACCGCCAGCTTTACCATCTTGGTCAGAGAATACTTGGACTCACCAGCAAACCGCGGTGGAGCGACAAAGGGAACTTCAGCAAAGTTAAAGCCCAAAAGCGTAACAATGCCCCGCAAAAAACGGTCATGCTCCCGATACTGATTCATGGCATCCACAGCCCGCCGGTCGAGCAGGCGGAAATCCGAGCCGCCGGGACGAATATGTACATTGGAGAGATTATTAATAAGCTGATAATACATTTTCGAGGTTTTCTTCTTTAACCAGGAAACCCCCTGCGTGTCCTGACGAATGGTCTGAACAATTTCGTAGCCTTCCTCCCACTTAGCCAGTAGTGTTGGAATAAGTGCAGGCGGGTGCTGCATATCGCCGTCCATAGAAATGACCGCATCCCCTTTGGCATGGTCAAGACCACAGGTCAACGCAATCTGATGTCCTCTATTGCGGGATAATGCCAATACCTTGATATTCTCATACTGTGCCTGCAAACCTTCCAAAAGTTCCAGACTGTTATCCCTCGAGCCGTCATCTACAAATAACAAGTCCCATTTATACGGCTGCTTGTCCATAACCTCCCTAACTGCATTGGTAAAATGCAGGATATTTTCCCCTTCGTTATAGACCGGCACAACAATCGATACACTTTTCAATGTTTGTCTTCCCCCTAGTCAGCTGCCCGATAATACAAATTATTTCTGCGCCCTTTCTCCAGCAGGGTCCATTTGCCCGGCAGCTTTTTCTGTAAATCTTCGAAACTTTTTTCTCCCACAATCACAAGAATCGGCTTATCCTTTTCTACTGCCTCAAAACTGAACTTAGGAATTATATCGGTCACACTCCAGTCCAGCTCACGAGCCTCACTCAGCTCTTCCTGCGATACAAGGTCCTTGATAAAATGGCCGCTATAATAAGTGAAAGCCACCACGCCATCTCTCCGCCCAAAGCTATATGGCTCCACGCCCTGCTCCAGATAGGGCTTTGCCGCCATAGCCAGTCCATAGGACGAATGACGCTCCATCTGCGGAGCCGCTACCCCAAAAAGCAGCCCCCAATAAACCACTACCATAACAGCTGCACCATAAAGCAATTTATGGCCCCAGTTGCAAAAATGACGTGCCATTAAGAGCACCACGGGGAACATATACGGAAATGTATAGGTAACGTATTTCGTGGCAAAACACTGGAAGACCGCAAAAACCGTTACCGCCCACACCAACAGGAAACGTGTATTCGTATCCAGTTTCAGACGCCAACCTCTGCGCCATCTTTTGATAAAAGCAGGAATAGCTACCCATACCCACGGGAAAAAGCCCGCTAAAAAGATACCGAGGTAATAATACCAGACATCATCACGAGGGTGTTCGGACACAGTTGCCCGCATCACATTATGAACCCCTAAAAAGATATCCACAAAATCCTGTCCATGCTTCATATACATGGGCACATACCAAATACCTGCGACCAAGCCGAACAAGATAAAGCCGCCCAGCAACTGTTTTACCAACAGCGCCTTGAAATCCCGCTGCCACAGCAAAAAGAGCAAGATGATAAGTCCCGGCAGACACAAGCCGATAGGTCCTTTATCCAATACCGCCACGCCAGCAGAAGCAAAGGCCAGATAATACCAGTTATAATTTTTCTGCTGATAACCACAATAAAAAGCAATCAGCGTCAAAGACACCGTCAGCAGCAAGGTCATATCTGTAACAACCGCATGGCCCACATACCAGGTTTCCAGAGAAGTCGCAAAGAGCAACGTCGCCACAAAGGCAATTTTTGCATTATACAAGCGTTTTCCCCACCAATAAAGCAGCGCCATCGTTACCAACACAGTCAATGTCGGTGCCAAACGCGCGGCAAAATTGGAAAAACCAAAGAGCTTAAACGCTGCGGCTAATTCCCAATAGAAAAAAATTGGTTTATCAAACCAATAATTACCAAAGATACGCGGAGAAAAATAATCATCATAGAGCAGCATTTCCCGAGCAGTCTCTGCATAGTTACATTCCACAGGGTCCGTTATGGTCAACAGATTATTCCCCACTATATAAAGTAGAAGCCAAAGGCCTCCCAATATCCAAAGATGCTTTTTCTCATTTAACATTCTTCTTTGCGCCTCCAAAAGCAAAATACTTCACCAATACATAAGTGATAGGCACCGCCAATACAGCCGCCAGCAAATAGCTGACCACTGGAGGCATCCCCAACAAATTGTAGCAAAGCCCCACCACCAAATTTTCACAGATAAAATTGGGAACATAAGACAAAGCAAACTTGCCATAGCCCTTCCAGGTCAGCGGACTCGGAAAAATCCATACACCATTCATGATATAGGCCATCACATTACTGGCAAAATACCCAATCACAAAAGCGATATTGGCATCCAAAACGATATCCAGACACAACCACGCAAAGAATGAGCAGGAAAATGTATTAATTATCCCCACCAACACAAATTTTATAAATCGCCAATCAAAAAGTTCTTCACGAACCTTACGTAAAATCATATCGGCCAAAAACGTCCCTCCATAAACGCTATTTAAAGGTCACCACCAAACCATAATACTACACTGCCCCCAGCTAGTCAATGAAGATTCCTTAACATAAAATTAAATTACTCCCGCCAATACGAACTAAGCCCGCTGGACTGGTGATGTTTTTCCGCAGCTTTTGACAAGCTTGTCTATGGCGAAGGA
>CADBYQ010000145.1:0-5786 GCA_902798865.1 Pseudoselenomonas ruminantium
AAATATCTCCAAAACATGATTTGTTTGGATAGATATAGAGTTTTAATTATACATTAAATCTAAAGTGAACAAGGTCACCGTCTTGAATAATGTATTCTTTTCCTTCTATTCTGGTAACACCTTTATCTTTGCAAGCAGGGTATGAACCAAGTTCTACAAAATCTTTATAAGGAGTAATTTCCGCTCTAATAAAACCTTTTTCAAAATCCGTATGAATCTTGCCGGCAGCCTTCGGTGCCGTGGTGCCCTTGGTAATCGTCCAGGCACGGCATTCATCCGGGCCAGCGGTCAGGAAGGTCTGCAGGCCTAAGAGGTCAAAGGCAGCCTTAATCAGGCGGTCAAGGCCGCTTTCCGTCTCGCCCAAATCCTCTAAGAAAGCCTTGGCTTCTTCGGCATCGAGTTCAGCGATTTCCGCTTCTACACGAGCAGAGATAGCCACAACTTCAGCATTTTCGGCCTTGGCAAATTCCTTGACCTTCTGCACATAGGCATTTTCTTCATAAGCCGTAGCCACTTCGTCCTCAGCCACATTCGTGACATAGAGGGTCGGCTTCAAGGTCAGGAGGTTGATATCCTTAATCATTTCGAGCTCGTCTGCAGTGAGTTCCACCTGACGGGCCGGTTTGCCATTATCGAGGCTTTCCTTGATGCGGCGCAGGATTTCATCTTCCACCTTGGCTTCCTTGTTGCCGGATTTGGCAATCTTGGCCAGACGCATGATGCGCTTTTCCACAACTTCGAGGTCAGCAAGGCACAATTCCGTCTGAATGATGTCGATATCGCGCAGCGGGTCAACGCCGCCTTCCACATGGGTGATGTTGGCATCATCAAAGCAACGCACCACATGCGCCACAGCATCTACCTGACGAATGTGCTCGAGGAACTTGTTGCCCAGGCCTTCACCGTTAGCAGCGCCCTTAACGAGCCCTGCAATGTCCACGAAGCGGACGGATGCCGGCGTGGTCTTCTTGGAATCATACATCTTGTGCAGAACGTTCAAGCGTTCATCCGGCACGGCCACTACGCCTACATTGGGTTCAATGGTGCAGAAGGGGAAGTTGGCCGCCTCTGCTCCGGCTTTGGTGATGGCATTAAAGAGGGTGCTCTTGCCTACGTTAGGCAGACCCACAATGCCGACTTCTAAATTACTCAAAATTACTTTCCACCTTTTTACTTCTTACAGCGTACCGAAAATACGGTCACCGGCATCGCCGAGGCCCGGTACGATATAGCCTTTTTCATTGAGCTTTTCATCAATGGCAGCTACATAAACCGGTACGTCGGGATGTTCTTCGTTAATCACTTTAATGCCCTCAGGCGCAGCCACCAGACACATCAGCGTAAGGCTCGTTGCACCTTTTTCCTTTAAGAGGGTCAACGCTGCGGAGGCACTGCCCCCCGTTGCCAGCATGGGGTCAACCACAATCAGGGCGCGTTCTTCCACATCACCGGGCAGCTTGCAGTAGTATTCCACCGGTTTCAGCGTCTTGGGGTCGCGGTACATGCCTACATGACCAACGCGGGCAGCAGGAATCATGTTGACCACACCGTTGAGCATGCCCAAACCTGCACGCAGAATGGGCACAACGCCCACTTTCTTGCCAGCCAAAACCTTGGCCGTGCACTTAGCCACCGGGGTTTCAATTTCAATGTCTTTGAGCGGGAAATCACGGGTGATTTCATAGGTCATAAGCATGGCGATTTCTTCGAGGAGCTCGCGAAAATCCTTCGTACCCGTATCCTTCTGGCGCATCATGGTGAGTTTGTGCTGAATCAGGGGATGGTCAATTACATTTACATTAAGCTTATCAGACATGTTCATTCTCCTTTACATCTCTGCATAGAGCGGATATTTCCTGCACAGGGCGGCAACCCGCTTACGTGCTTCGGCTTTCTTTTCCTCATTTTCTGTATCGCTCAGGACAAGAGCGATGATTTTGCCGACTTCCTGCAAGTCAGCTTCCTTAAAGCCCCGGGTAGTGAGCGCAGGCGTGCCCAGGCGCAGACCGCTGGTCACAAAGGGTGACAATGGCTCGAACGGAATGGTATTACGATTAGCGGTGATATTCACTTCATCGAGCACCGTCTGTGCCGTCTTGCCCGTAATGCCCTTGTTGGTAAGGTCTACAAGCATCAGATGATTGTCCGTACCGCCAGACACAATGCGGAAGCCTTCCTCCTGCAAAGTCTTAGCCAGCACCGCCGCATTCTTGACCACCTGCTTGGCATATTCCTTGAACTCCGGCCTTAGCGCCTCGCCCAAAGCCACAGCCTTGGCCGCAATCACATGCATCAAGGGCCCGCCCTGAATGCCGGGGAATACAGCCTTGTTGAACTGCTTGCCAAATTCGGCGTCACGGCAAAGAATCATGCCGCCGCGCGGGCCGCGCAGAGTCTTATGTGTCGTTGTCGTAACCACATCGGCATATGGAATGGGACTGGGATGCTCACCTGCCGCCACCAGGCCAGCGATATGAGCGATATCCACCATCAGATATGCGCCAACACCATGGGCGATTTCCGCCAGACGCGGGAAATCAAGCGTGCGGGCATAGGCAGAAGCGCCGGCCACAATGAGTTTCGGCTTACATTCCTTAGCCTGCGCCTCCAACGCATCATAGTCGATGGTTTCCGTCTCCTTGTCCACACCATACGGCACAATGTTGAAGTACTTGCCGGACATATTGACCGGCGAGCCATGGGTCAGATGGCCGCCATCATTGAGGTTCATGCCCATCACCGTATCACCGGGCTGCAAAAGGGCAAAGAACACCGCCATGTTGGCCTGTGCACCGGAATGCGGCTGCACATTGGCATATTCGGCACCAAAGAGTTTTTTCGCCCGTTCAATGGCCAGCGTCTCTACTTCATCCACGAATTCGCAGCCGCCATAATAACGTTTGCCGGGATAGCCTTCGGCATACTTATTGGTGAGCACACTGCCCTGGGCAGCGAGCACAGTGGGACTGACAATGTTTTCCGAAGCGATAAGCTCCAGTTTCTCCCGCTGACGATTCAGCTCACAATTGACATACTTGGCGATTTCCGGATCAGACTGCTGCAGAACTTCCTTTAGATTCATGTAGAGACCTCCTTTGAGCCCTTGGCTCAGACCAAAAAACTTAACCTTACTTTCACTACCTTACTTGCTTTAATCTTGGCTTATTATTTTTCCAGGGCCATGATTTTATTTACCCGGCGTTCATGGCGGCCGCCTTCAAACTTGCCTTCCACAAAGGCCCGGACGATTTCACCGGCAGGGCCAAAGCCCATTACGCGGCCGCCCATGGCCAGCACGTTAGCATCGTTGTGCTGGCGGCACATCTTGGCCGAGAACACATCGTTGCAAAGCGCGCAGCGAATGCCCTTAATCTTGTTGGCGGCAATGGAAATGCCAATGCCCGTACCACAGAGCACAATGCCACGGTCAGCCTTGCCGCTTACCACATCACCGCAGACCTTTTCAGCAATATCGGGGTAATCAACCGAGTCGGTACCAAAGGTGCCCACATCTTTTACCTCAACATCGCCATACTCCTTCAGAACCATCTTCACTTCTTCTTTGAGCTGGACAGCACCATGATCGCTGCCAATCGTTATTTTCATCAGGATTCCCGCCTTTCTTACATACTAGATTACATTTTAGCACAACCGACAAAAAAAGCCTACCCAAAAATGATAAGTCGCCAATGCTAAAAAAATATTATCTACATATGAAGAAAATATATGGTTCTTTAGTCCTAATCTCCACTTGCAACTCATCTGATGAATTGTTATAATTGTAATTAATTTACATAAAAGTTAGCTAGATTAAGGAGCAGCATATGACTCAGTCCTCTGCAGTCATCCCTATCAATTTTAATCCTACAGTATACGAAGCACTAGAATCAGCAGATAATGTCATCTTCTTTCAATGGGATCTGACTGCCGATACGTTCAAGCTCCGAGACGCCAGCAGCAGACATCGTTATGCTCTGCCCGATCATTTCAATCATGCATCTACCCAACTTACTTTGGGCGGCTTGGTTCATCCTGATGATGCCGGTATGCTTGAACAATATTTACATCGTATTTATCACGCGCGCCGCACCCAGCGGAAACAATATCATAGTTCTGCCCGCCTGCGCCTGCGCAGCAGCAAACGGCCTTTATGGCTTTGGTCAGAAGTACATCTAGTAACTTACTATCAAGGCAAGTATCCCATGATGGCTTTCGGCAACATCCGCAACATTCAGGCTGAAAAGCTTTGGCAGGAACGCATCAGCCGCCGGGCCAACACTGATGCCTTGACCGGACTTCTTTCCCGTGGAACAGTTCAAGCCCGTATTCGCGCAGCCTTGCGTAAAATGAGTCCTGAAACCAATTCAGCCAGTCTGCTGATTGTGGATGCAGATGAGTTCAAAACCATAAACGATACTTTTGGCCATCTCTTTGGTGACAAGGTACTGCGCGAAATTGGTATGGCCATCGACAAAAATTTCCGGCAAAACGATATCAAGGGACGCATAGGGGGAGATGAATTCGTTATACTCCTGCCCGGCATGAGCAATACCGATGTTCTCCACCGGCATTGTTTGGGACTATGCCGCCGGCTTACCCGGGTCTTTCATAAAGAAGGCAAGCATCACGCTTTCTCCATCAGCATTGGCGCTGCCCAATATCCCGCGCACGGCCAAAGTTACGAGGAATTGTTCGCTCGGGCAGACGAGGCACTTTATGAAGCTAAGCGCCGTGGCAAAGGACAGTATGTGCTCTATCAGCCGGACATGTCTGAAACAGCTGATAACCACGGTATCTCCCTGGCTGCCAGCCCAGTACCAGCCAACAGCCCAATGCAATCCGAAAGTATTGCTGACTTACAGGCCCGCATTCAGCAAATGCAAAATACCATCACGTATTTGGAAAAGATGATTTCTACGTTGCTTGAGACGAAAAAATAAATTTTTACACAATAAAATGCCCTGGTTGGACTTTGGGGAAAAATCCAACCAGGGCTTAATTTATTATGCGAACTGGGGAAGCTCGCGAAGGGCATTGCCAATGGGGATTGGGAATCGGACAATGCCGCACAAACACTACTCATTTATTATATGATATATAAGCGGTTGTTATACTGTAATATTTTACAAGAAACATGCGGTATGAATGTACAAATTTACAGAGGAATGAATTTTACACCGTCTGCCGGATTATCCGCAATGCCTGGCAAGCCACATAGAAACGTACCCGCACATCAGCCTGATTCAGCTCTACATCCAGAATACTTTCAATTTTTTTCAAGCGGTTTCGCAATGTATTGGCATGAATGAAGAGTTTTTCGGCAGCCAGCGGCAAAGACTCATTTTCTTGAAAATAAATTTCCAATGTCCTGAGCAGCTCGGTGTCGTTATGACTGTCATAGGTAATCAGCGCCTCCAGCGTATCCTGCGCAAAATCATCTAATTCCTCTGTACGAATATGCGACAGGAGTTTCAATACACCCAATTCCTCATAACAGGTTATGCCATTTTCCGGCTGGCGGAAACGCCCGAGGATCAATGCCTGCCTGGCCTCCTGAAAGCTGCGGCAGATTTCAGCCACCGAATAATGCAGCCGGCCAATGCCGATGGAAAACGGCAAAATTGTAGGGAAGTCCGCTTTTACCTTGGCCATGGCCTCTGCCATAATGGCGGCAATTTCCCCCTGACTGCGGGCCGGTTCCCGATCATCCTCAAACAGAATAATCAGCTGCATATTCAAAAGCATCAATATCGGCTGCACAAAGCGGGCCGAGAGTATCCGCATCC
>CADBYQ010000145.1:5799-7157 GCA_902798865.1 Pseudoselenomonas ruminantium
AGCTCAGCCAACAGTTGTGCGTGCTTATCCACATCGATATGCTGGTCAAATTCCACCACCACCACATGATGCGGCTTTTCCAGCCGCATATTCCAAAACCTGCCCATCCGAATAACCTCTTCTGAGGATGAAAAGTTATGGTAGAGAATATCATAGAGGAACTGTTCCCGATGTTTTCGCTCGATATTCCGGATTTCCGCCTCATGCCAAAGCAGGAAAGTCAGCTGCATCCCCAATTCCCGAAACAGGCAGTCGGCTGTTTCCGTCATGCTGTCTGCCGGAATATCTGCAGCCAGCCAGCCCCGCAGTTGTCGTTCCTGCTTTAAGGGGATAATGGTCAAATTCGCAAAGACCGCCAGTTCATTTTTCTGCAGCGCCTGCTGATTCCGGCGCAACAGGGAATAACTTTCCTCACGAAAGCCCACCGTTTTTCCGCGCAAGTCGCCTAAATTATCCAATACCACGAGTTCCAGTCCCGTGTATGTGTGAACGACAGCCAGCTTGCCTGCAATGTCTTCAGCCTGCCATAGCTCCACTTGTTCTTTTTTCATCTATCTGTCCTCCCGCCAAAAACATACAGGCTGCCGCGCCTTGATAAATCTCAAGGACGGCTGCGTATAGCGCACCAGCGGATAATCCTGCCAGTCTATCGCTTCCCCCTCTATGCTGCAAAGCCGCAAGGCCTCCACAGGGCAAGCCTCCACACATTTTGGCTGCTTTCCTTCTGCCAGCCGCTCACGACACATGTCACACTTAGCCACTTTCCCCGTAGTCGGCAGCAGCCTCGGTGCATGAAAAGGGCATGCTCCCACACAACGGCCGCAGCCAATACATTTGGCGCTGTTATGCAAAACAATGCCATTACGGCGTTTTTCATAACACCCCATAGGACAAACCCGCATACATTCTGGTGAGGCGCAATGATTGCACGACATGGATAAAAATCCCTGTTCACGCCTGTCTCCTGCCCATTCATCCACATGACGGAAAGCCTGCGGCAAATCCGGGTGCTTATGATGGCAGGCCTTTTCACAAGCCCTGCATCCCACACAGCGGGATAAGTCCACCAGAAACCCCAACTGCTGCGGTTCCATAAAAAAATCCCCCTTACGATACAATACTTCTAAAATATATGATACCACACAGGACAAAAATTCACATTGAATTTTTTCTTGGCAAGCAGGAAAAACCTCTTCGTAAAACGAATTAAGTGCAACAACGAAGAGACTATATTTACGCCCCTTTATTGTTGCCTTTGAAATCAGATATACACGATATTTTGTCTGATACACGCAAAGAGGTGAGATTGTGAAGAAGTTCATCAACGAGCCGGGGAATTTGGAAATGGAAACCGCGCG
>CADBYQ010000146.1 GCA_902798865.1 Pseudoselenomonas ruminantium
CGGCGCAAGCAAGACAATGTACATAAATTGCTGGCGAAACGCTATGCCGAATCAGAAGATTAGAAAGAAGGGACTTTATGACACTGACGACCACAGACTCGCCCCGCCGGGAAGCTTTTGTCGATGGGATGCACGACGGTTTCCCTATTGCCCTTGGCTACTTCGTCGTAGCCTTTACGCTGGGCATTGCCGCCCGCAATGCGGGACTTACGCCCTTTGAAGGATTCCTGGCCAGCCTGTTCAACAATGCGTCAGCAGGCGAATACGCCGCCTTTACCATCATTGCCGCCGATGCTCCCTATTTGGAACTGGCGATTATGACGCTGGTGGCCAACGCCCGCTACCTCCTGATGAGCTGCGTGGTCAGCCAAAAATTCGCCCCGGATACCAACATTCTCCACCGCGTGCTGGTCGGTTTCGATATCACCGATGAAATCTTCGGCATCACCATCGCGAGAAAAGGCCCCTTGAATCCCTATTACAATTACGGCGCCATGAGTCTGGCCCTGCCGGGCTGGTCTGTCGGCACCGCCCTCGGCGTAATGGCCGGCAACCTCCTGCCTGTAGCCGCCGTCAGCGCCCTAAGCGTAGCCCTGTTCGGCATGTTCATCTGGGTAATCATCCCCCCCGCCCGCGATAACCGCATTATCGGCGCCCTCGTAGCCATCAGCTTTATCGCCAGCTTCGCCTGCGCCCATCTACCCGTAATCAGCGACCTGTCCGGCGGCACACGAACGATTATCCTGACCGTAGCCATCGCCGCCATAGGCGCCATCCTGCACCCGGTAAAAGAATAAATAGAAAAACGGAGTATTATATCGCAATAAGCCCGTGGGGGCTGACCGTGTTTTTCGTAGCGTTTGACAAGCCTGTCTCAGCGAAGAAAAATATGGTCAGCCCCCACGGGCGCCTTTATACTAAGATGTTAATTTAACTAGGAATGATAAACGGCCTCATCCACCTGCCCTTCCTGTTGTGCCACCAGAAAGGCCGAGGTAATATCCCCCACCACATTCTGCGCAGTTCCCGGCATATCAATAATCGGCTCAATCCCGATAAAGTGCATGACTGCCGTTCCCGGAATCCCCATGCTTTCGAGTAGCGGCGGCATAACGAGCAGCCCCACGCCGGTCATCGCCATCAGGAATTCAACGCAGAACAAAGAAAACAAAAAGTCCGCATCAATCGTTACCGAAAACGTGCAGGCCAGTACCATGGATATCACGGATACATAATAGGCCGTACCATCCATATTGAACTGCATGCCCACCGGCACCGTAAACTTCACAATCCGTTCATTCATGCCCAGTTTTTCCGTGCAAAATTTCAGCGTTGCCGGCAGGCAGGCACTGGAATTACTGCTCGAAAAAGGCAATGCGCTGAAACGCACCGTTTTTTGCAAAAAGGCCAACGGCTGCCAGTGGGAAACGAGACAAACCAGCAGGGCCGATACAATGAAACTCAACGGCAGCCCCAACGCAATGACCAGAATCAGCCAGCCATAAGTCAGCAAGCCCACAGGCCCCATTTGCATAACCATTTTGACCGTGGATATGCCCACCAGAAAGGGCAGCAGGCAGCTTACCGTCTGAACCACATTCATGGTAAAGCTGCTCATAAAATTTACCCCTTCCCTGGCCCAATCCAGCTGTTCTCCCATCCGATTGAGGACAACGCCGCAAAAGCAGGCTAAAAACAACGTCTGCATGATGTTGTTATTGGCAAAGGGCGAAATCACATTTCCCGGGACAATGCCCGTAATCAGGGAATGAATCGTGAGTCCTGCAGCGGGTCCGGCCCCCTCATCAATCGTGAGCGTGGCCAACAGTTCCGGCATCCCGCCCAAAAGATACCCTGCCAGCATCCCGGCAGCCACAAAAAAACCTAATTTGATTAGCGACCATATCACCACGCGCCAGCCAATACGCCCCAGATTGGTCGAATAGGACATACTAGAAATCCCTGAGATAACCGAAAAGAAAATCATCGGCGCAATCGCCATCATTAGCGCACTGATAAATATCGACTGTATCGGTTCTATGATGATATTCTCCAACCAATTTTTAAACTCCGGAGCGGCGAAAAAATACAACAGGGTTCCGGTCAAAGCCCCCAGTGCAAGACCATACAAAATTCTGCGCACTTCCTGATACCCCGGGTCACGCAACCGGATGGTGATTGCATTTTCCCGTGTCCACCGTCTGCGGGTGTACTTCAGCTTCTTTTTATGTGCCTCCAATATCGCATAGCCAATCAGCTCATCCTCCGTGTCTTCATCTATGACCGTCAAAGGATTATAAGCTTCCCCTTTTGCTTTGAGGACAAGGCTCACCCGATGAAAATGTTTTTTCCAGGACAGGCTCATACTGAACGTTGCCGAATCTTCCGCATGTTTAACACAGCGCTGAAAGATTTCTTCTGCCAGCAGCTGCATCACATAGATTTCCCTTGGTTTCGCCTTTTCTCCGCTCAGACATTCTTCTATCCAGTCCATTGCCTGAGAAAAGGTTTCCAAGGACATAACAAAGTGTTTATCCGTTATTCGATTGTAATCAGCCATACGATTTTCTCATTCTTCATGTTATCCAACCGCTGCAGCTGCTGCTTATTCAAGCCCTTTTCGCTGTAAAGCGTTATCGGCTGGCTGAACAACGGAATGCGCTGCACCTTTAAGCCCTGCGCGGTAATAAATTTTGTTGCTTCTTCATCACTAGCAAAAAACTTCTCATCGAAATCTGCATCTGCAATATCTTCATAGACCTTGGCCGATTCACGATAGACTTCACGGGCATGTTTCTCCCCATAAACCACTTTGGATGCATCCATGACAAAATCGCGGGCAGAAAAGTCCGTAGTAATATAGCAGCCGCCATGTTTTTGCAAAATAGCCTTGATATTCTGCAGGACGCTGGCCTGCTGTTCATGGGTCAGATACATCATCAGGCCGTCCATAGTAATGCAGACAGGTCCTTTCATCAAATCTGCCGCCGCCATCATCTGCTCCTTATCGGTTGCATCTGCGACTTCATACGAAGCCAGCTTCAGTTCATCAGGCTTCAGGCATTTTTTCAGATAATTGTTGCCATAGACTGCCACAGCCGGGAACTCCGCCCCGACAAACCGAATCCCATGCCGTGCCATATAAAGTCCACGGGAGGAAAAACCACAAGCAATGTCCATGACATTCTTATAGCCATTTTGCCGGATATACTGATTGAGTGCGGCATAACGCATCTCATGGTAGAGCATATTCACCGGCTGCAGCGTATAAAAATTCTTGATTTTTCCCGTGAACAACAGATGCTGTTTACCCGTAGCTTTGGCATATTCAGCCGCCTCCGGCACACCGGCCTCCCGCAGCCAGAACAACGACGTATAAGCCGTATAAGAAACCGGCTCAAATTCTGCAGCCCAGCTTTTTCCGCTCAAAAGCAGGAATAATCCCAAAACCAGAACAGACAACCATCTGACAGGCAGAAATTTGTTCATCTTCAACACACCTTCCCATAATAAAAATAACACTTTGATATTTCGCCCAAAGTGTTAATAATTCCTGCCCGCCAATATTTTTCTTTACAATCCCCCGCCGCCCACCTACAATAATACATATAAAATTACGAAAGGAACCGTACTATGAACCACGACATCTATATCTACCTGCTTGTTATGAGCGCGGTGACGCTGGCCATCCGCATATTGCCCGTCACCCTTATCCGCCGTCCCATCAAGAATCAATTTTTGCGGTCATTTCTGTTCTATGTCCCCTATGTGACGCTGGCGGTCATGACCTTTCCCGCCATTATGGATGCCACGCGCAGCCCCTATGCGGGACTTTTGGCCCTCATTGTCGGCATTGGCCTTGCCTGGAAGGGCTTCAGCCTGTTCAAAGTGGCAGCCGCCTGCTGTATGGTGGTCTTTGGCGTAGAACTTATTCTCCTTTGACCCTTCTCATAAATAAAACGGCTGCTGCATAAGCTCAAACCCAGCTTATGCAGCAGTCGTTTTTAATGTAAATCAAATTATCATTCAGCCAGCATTTCATCCACACTTTTAGCGAACACTGTTGCCAACAGGCTCAATTCTATATCCGTCACAAATCTTTTCCCGGCTTCTATCCGCTGAATAGCATTTTTGTCCACATCCAATCCGTTGACCTGTAAACGGTCAGCCAATTCCCTTTGCGAAATTCCTAAATTTTTACGAAACAAGCAGACATTACGACCACAAAGATTATTTGCCCCATTAGCAGCTTTGTTGATAAACATATCCGTTACACTCCTATACATTGACATTCAGTGATTGTCATTTCGCATATTATGTGCTAAAATCAAGAACGAATTGACATTCACTAAATGTCAATCACAAAAATTTGTAAAGGATGTTTTATTAGATGACTAAAAAGAAAATATTCTGTATACTTCTTGTCATTCTGCTTGTTATAAGCGGTAGTTTTATCGCTTATAAATTCATACAGCATGAAAAAGCACAAAACTATCGTCTTTCTACACTAGAAACCTCTATACAGGGCAATATTGCCCATTTTATGGAAAAACAGCGACAAAAAGAAGAGTACTACGAATATGACACGGCTTACAAAGATGACGCTTACAACTATCTAGCAATTGGCAATAGCCTAACCCTCATTCCCAGTTGGAGGCGTGGTATTTGCTCCACCCGTCCGGACAATGATTATTTCCATTTGGTAGTCAAACATTTAGAGAGCCAGTACGACACGGTAGTCGCGTATCCCTACAATATGTCACCTTGGGAACGCAGTAATGACCGCCACTCCTGTCTTGACCTTATAGATGTTTATCTCAGCGACAAACTCAACCTTGTTACCATTCAGCTGGGCGAAAATGTCACCGACCAGACCACCTATGAAAAGGACTTGGAAAAACTTATTGACTATGTACGGCAAAAAGCTCCTAAAGCTCAAATTATAATTATCGGTGACTTTTGGGACAAAAAGAAAAGTGCCCAACGCCAGCAAGCTGCCCAAAACACCCACTGTGCCTTCGTTGACCTCAGTGAAATCATAAATAACAAAAACTATCAGTCTTACGAAGGACAGGAATGCCTGCTTCCTGATGGCAGTACAATACAAGTATCTCACGCTGCCGCTACTCATCCTGGAGATAAAGGAATGGAATACATCGCCAACGCTGTCATAACAGCAATCAATAAATAAAGCAATTCTCTTTGAAATACTTGTTCTGCAAGAATTTGCAAATAGAAAAACTCCGTTGATACATACCTTTTTCGCATCAACGGAATTTATTTATCTGTAAAATTGCAGTTTGTCGGGGAGTTCAGTTCGTGGTAAAGGTATCCTGTTCATACGTTGTCAGGGGCGAACGGGGAGTACTTTTTCTGTTTCCCGCTAAACGCCCCCCCTCGAAAAATAGAGCTGTCCAGCTGCTCGCGCCGGGCAGGCCTACGGCGCTGCTTTCAGCGTATTTGCTTAGCTGCTTCTTACAGTGGCCGGCCTTCACTGCGTTCAGGCAGTCGCTCCTAACAGAAAAAGCACTCCCCGCCCGCCCCCAAGTTACGGATTAGACTATCGCCACGAACTCGTTGCTCCCATAACAAGAACATCGATGTGCTTGCTGCTTATCACCGCGAAAATGCCGTCTTATACGGACAGCGCTTAGGGCGGAGGTGGTGATGCTTTTCGCCGTGAAACGACTGTCCGAACGCAGTGAGGACTGGCCCACAAACGGCATAAACTAAACACTGATATGAACATACGCGCCGCCGGTCTTGCCCGGCGCATGTGCCT
>CADBYQ010000147.1 GCA_902798865.1 Pseudoselenomonas ruminantium
GCGATTGAAAAACTCAAGGAAGCAACCTTTGCCAAGAAGCTGGATGATAACGTCGGCGCCCGCCATGCAAAAGCCATCTATGACGATATCAGCGAATCTGGTACGCTCGATGAATCCAAGCTCAACATCAAATCCGAAGGCTTCCTGATGGCCGGTCTGCGCGCCCCGATGGCACTGCGTCTCATGCGGGTAGGCAAGATGAATCCGCTCGATACGCATAAGGTGAATCCGGAAATCGAAACCATCCGCAAGATTGTGAAGAATGCCGAAGCGGCTGCGAAGGAGGCTGAATGATTATGAAATACGCATTATTTCCGGGCTGCGTGCTGGAAGGTGCAGCAGCTGAAGCCTACACTTCGCTGAAAAAAGTCTGCGATAAATTAGGCCTTGAAATCGAAGAAATCCCCAATTGGACCTGCTGCGGTGCATCCCATGCACAGGGCGTCAATGACTTTGCGGCGCTCGTCATCAACGCCCGCAATATCTCCATTGCCGAGAATATGGGACTCGACATCATGACGGTCTGCAACACCTGCACCCTGCAGCTGCGTACCGCCAAAGCCCGTCTCGATAAAGACGCCAAGCTCAAGGAGAAGGTCAACAAGGTGCTCAAAGAATCCGGCCATCCTTATGAGTACAAAGGCACGAGTCAGGTGACGCATTTCCTCTGGATTCTGGACGAACATCCGGAACTTTTGGACGGCAAGATCGTTAACCCGCTGACGGGCGTAAAGATTGCCGGCTACTATGGCTGCCATATCCTGCGTCCGCAGGAAGTCATGAACCACGGCGACGGCAAACATCCCGAATATTTGGAACGCCTGATTCGCAAACTCGGTGCAGAAGCGGTTTGGTTCGATGCCAGCCGCAAATGCTGTGGCTTCCATGCCCAGCTGGCTGCTGAACACGATGTACTGACCGTTACCGGTCAGATTGTGGACAGCGCAGGCCGTGCCGGTGCCATGGCCATTGCTACGCCGTGCCCGCTCTGCCAGATGCAGCTGGATATGTACGAACCGGAAGGCCGCGAAGCCGTCCATTCACATGCAGAAGTTCCCATCCTGCACCTGCAGCAGCTCGTAGGCTTTGCCCTCGGCATGAGCAAGGAAGAAATGGGCTTTAACCGCCATGTATCGGCACAGGAAAAACTCAAAATCGGTTGATTGAATTTCCTATCAGCATAGACAAAAGCCCTGACAGGCATTGTATCTGTCAGGGCTTTTTTTCTGTATGAAACAGTGGAATAGAACTAAACAGTTTCAAAAGTGTACTTTTTGAGACTGATGCTACTGCAAATATGCATGTCTAATATTACACGGAGCGGTCAAACACGCAAGTTGAAGGCGTTTCTAGTATGTTACTAGCCAAGCTGAACCTGATTAGTTAGCTTTTCGAATATTCAAGTATGGCAGTGACTTGTAGACTTTTCCTTGTTTGTGTATAATATATAAGGAAATGATAAAATAAGGGGATTTGACTATGCAGAAAATAAAAAAGGCAGTTATTCCGGCAGCAGGGTATGGTACGCGGTTTTTGCCTGCGACCAAGGCTACGCCTAAGGAGATGCTGCCTATCGTCGACAAGCCGACCATTCAGTATATCGTGGAAGAGGCCAAGGCCAGCGGGATTGAGGATATTCTGATTATCAGTGGTCACGGCAAGCGGGCGATTGAAGACCATTTTGACAGTGCGCCGGCTTTGGAGATGGAACTGGCCAAGAAGGGGAAGGACAGTTTGCTGGCTATGGTGAAGGAGACTGCAGATATCAATATCCATTACATTCGTCAGCGCTATATGCGGGGATTGGGCGATGCAATTTTCTGCGCTCGTTCGTTTATGGGAAATGAGCCTTTCGCGGTGCTTTTGGGGGATGATGTAGTTTACAATCCAAAGAAGCCGGCACTGGCACAGCTTATTGATATCTATGAGGCTACGGGCGGTTCGGTACTGGGCTGTCAGAACGTGCCGCAGGAAAAGGTTTCTTCCTATGGTATCGTAGCTGGAACGCAGACGGACAACAGCCGACTGATGCGGGTTTCGGACATGGTGGAAAAACCGGCCATTGAAGAGGCACCCAGCCGTATGGCTGTTTTGGGCCGTTATATCATTAAGCCGCAGATTTTTGACATTCTGGAAAACACGCAGCCGGGCAAGGGCGGCGAAGTGCAGCTTACGGATGCACTCAAGGTGCTGGCTCGTCAGGATGCGGTTTATGCCTATGACTTTGAAGGCAAGCGCTATGATGTGGGCGATAAGCTGGGCTTTTTGAAGGCTACGGTGGAATATGCTCTGCGCCGTGAGGATTTGGGTGAGCCGTTTAAGGCATACTTAAAGGAGCTTATGGCGAAGTAAAAATTAAATCCGTTGAATCTGAGGTGTAAATCTTGCAGAAAAAAAATAAAGCCAATCTGGCCTTAGGTCTGAGTGCGGCAGGTTTTCTGGGGACATTTGCCCTGCCGGGAGGTTTTGTTGCCGGTATGGTACATCACGGTTTTTTGGCGGCGACGATTGGCGGTCTGGCAGATTGGTTTGCCGTGACCGCCATTTTTCGTCGTCCGTTGGGCATATCCTACCGCACGGATATTTTGCGGCGCAACCGGCCGCGCATTATGGAAGCACTGGTCACCTATACCAGTGATGATCTGTTGAGTACAGAAAATATCATGGCTGTGCTGGAGAAACAGGATACGGCGCAGCTTTTGACGGCGTATTTCATTCATCGCGGCGGGCGTGAACGCGTGCAGCAGGTGATGGATGAGGTGCTGTTGAAGGTTGTAAATGACCTGAATACAGAAAAGATAGCCGCTGAACTTGCTCCGGCGATACGGCAGGGGCTGAATTCCTTTGCGCTGGAAAATATTTTGCCGGATGTTTTGCAGCAACTGGCGCAGAAGAAACATCTGGAACGGCTGCTAGTGAGCCTGACGGCTATTGGGGGACAGGTCCTCGAATCGCCGGCGCTGCAGCAGGCACTATTGGAGCATATCCGTATTCTGCGGGAAAGCTATGAACGCGATTCAGCAGGGCGGGCGTTTGTGTTGGCTTCGATGGGGCTGAGTGATGAGAAGATTTTAAACTTGCTCGTTGGCCGAATCAAGAACCGGATGGTAAAGGTGCAGCAGGCAGGCCTTGCGGAGAACAGCGATTTGCAGCGGGGGCTGTCGGCGATGCTCTACAGTCTGAGTCAGGACGAGCGTTTGCGGGATTTGTTGAAGGACCGCAAGGATAAGCTGTTGGAGCAGGTGGATTTGACTGGTCTGATTGCCCGTTGGCTGGAAGGGAATATCAAAGGGGATAATCCGTTTTGGCTGCCGCAGATGCATGCTTATGTGGACCGGCTGATTGACAAGTTTATCGGTTCGGCTCCTTTGCAGGCTAAGTTTGACAAGGCGGTTAAGGAGTTCTTGCGCACAGAATTGGTAAAACATCACGATTTGATACCGGGGCTTATCCGTGAGCATCTGAATGGTTTATCCGATGATGAACTGGTGACGTTCGTGGAGGACAAGGTACAGGACGATTTGCAGATGATTCGCATCAATGGTTCTGTGGTCGGTGCTTTGGTGGGCATGGGGCTGTATGTCCTTATTGCTTTGGCAGAAAGGATGTGGGGCTGATGACGCGTGGCTTGAACAAGGCAGATAAGACCTTGTGCATTGTCTTTGTGCTGTTTCTGTTGTCCTTGGGGCTTCATTTAAGTTATCCACAGAATCTGCTGGCGGATTTGCTGCTATTTTGCAGCGAAGCGGCGCTGGTTGGTGGTATTGCCGACTGGTTTGCGGTGACGGCGCTTTTCGAAAAGCCGTTGGGCTTTCCTTATCATACGGCGATTTTGCCAAGGCGACGGGAAGCGTTTATCGAAGCTTCGGTGACTTTGGTGCAGCAGGAGTTTTTCTCCCGCCGCAAGATTTTCCATCATTTGGAAAAGATGCATCTGATGCCCATGCTGATTTCCTGGCTGCGTGAACCGGCTATGGAAGCACGGCTTATCCAGCAGCTGGTCGATTATATGCGGGACTTCCTGTTGCAGCAGAGCAAGGCGCAGGCGGCGATTATCGCGGCTAAATTGAGGGAGACGCTGGCCAGGGTGGAGCCGGAGGATTTTTTTGCGCTGTGGGGAACATGGTTGCAGAAAACCGGCAAGGACAAGGAATTTTTGGCGCGGGTTGCTGCTTATTGGCGAGGGCAGGTTTCTACAGCCGCTGCCCGGCAGCAGATAAAGGCGATGCTGGAAGCTTATGAGCAGGAAAAGACCAATGACAATGTCTTTGCGCAGTTATTGGCCGGTTTTGCGCAGGCGGTGGATTTGATTAACTATGAGGAAGCAGCTGAACTTATCCAACAGCAGCTTTTGACGATGCTCGATGAGCTTGGCCGCAGTGATTCCAAACTGCAGAAAGAAATTCTGAACTTGTTTTATGAAAAGGCGGTCGAACTCAATAAGGAGCCGCAGTTTCATCAGCTGACCCATGAGTTAAAGGACAGTCTTTTGCGGGATTTGCCTTTGGAATCTGCAGTGGAGAATATGTTTGACCAGTTGCGCATTCACTTTTTGGAGGATAAGGCCCGTGATGTTGACCCGCTCGCGGAACATCTGCCTGCCTTGCGCAGCCGCTTGGAAGAGCTGATTAGTGAGGAATATCAGCGGACTTTGCATTTGATTGAGCAGGATGCTGAACTCAATCATGCGGTTGGTAGTTTCCTGTATGATGTGATTGCCCGTACGGCGCTGCATGCCCAGACGTTGGTGGGCGTGATTGTGACCGATGTATTGTCACGCTTGACGGATGAACAGTTAAATCATCTGGTCTATGACAAGGTGGAGCCGGACTTGCTCTGGATACGCATGAATGGTTCGATTGTTGGTGCAGGTATTGGGCTGGTGTTATTCCTTATTTTGCAGGTGACTATGTGAGGTTTTGCGCAAAGTCCATTGTCAAAGCAATGATTTTGTGATAAAATTAACGCCATATTAGTAAATAATAAGGCAATGACGAAGAGGAGTAGGGCTGGTCCTGCGGCAGAGAGAGAAAACGGTTGGTGGAAGTTTTTGTGCAGGAGGCGTGAAGGTCGCTTCGGAGCTTTTGGGCTGAACTTTAGTAGGCGCAGACGTCTGGCCGCGTTAAGGCTTTGAGCTGGCAGGGCTTTCCTGCCGGGAACATTGGTGGTACCACGAAAGTATGCGCTTTCGTCCTTTGGGGCGAAGGCGCTTTTATTATTGAGGAGGATAATGATGAGCGAAGAAATGACGCAGGAAAACAACATTCCGAAGGTTTACGACCCGCAGTCGTTTGAAAAGAAATGGTATAAGTTCTGGGAGGAGAACAAACTCTTCCATGCTGAAGTGGACAAGAGTAAGAAGCCGTACAGCATGGTTATCCCGCCGCCAAATGTTACGGGTCAGCTGCATATGGGCCATGCCCTCGACAACACGCTGCAGGATATTCTGATTCGTTTCCGCCGCATGCAGGGCTACAATGCCGTTTGGATTCCGGGCTGTGACCATGCCGGTATCGCTACGCAGGCCAAGGTAGAGGCTTCTTTGCGTGAAGAAGGGACGAACCGCTATGAACTGGGCCGCGAAAAATTCCTCGAACGCGTTTGGGACTGGAAGGAACAGTATGGCAACCGCATCATGTCCCAGCTGCGTTCCCTGGGTTCTTCCTGTGACTGGGATCGTCAGCGCTTCACGATGGACGAGGGCTGTTCGAAGGCTGTCCGCGAGGTGTTCGTGAGCCTCTATGAAAAGGGACTCATCTATCAGGGCACGCG
>CADBYQ010000148.1 GCA_902798865.1 Pseudoselenomonas ruminantium
ATATCCGTCAAGACCACCTGCGGTCGTGTCCTTTGAATAACCTGCAGCGCCTCTTTGCCATTAGCGGCTTCGCCTACAACCCGCGCGCCCATCTTCAGCCAGTCAATGGTGCACACCAGCCCCCGGCGAATAATGTCTTCGTCTTCTACAATGACCAAATCAAGCATCCTGGGACTCCTTCTTCAATATGGGCAGATGCAGACGAATTTCCGTACCGCCCTCCGCCGGACAATTTATGCTCAGACCGCAGTTCTCACCATACAACAGCTGCAAACGCCGCTGTACATTGAACAGCCCCTTATGGCTGCTGTTGTTTTCACTGCGCTTTAACAATTCGTTCAACTGTGCCAGCTGGGCTTTTTCAATGCCACTGCCGGCGTCTTTAACCAATATCTGCAGCATATTGTCCTGCCGCTTGACCTGAAACATAATCCGCAGATTTCCCTCTGCATTCTCGCCGTATTTTATGGCATTTTCCAACAGCGGCTGAAACATCAGCTTAGGCACAGGAACCTGCCGCGCCGCAGTATCCACATCCGCCTGAAACTCCAACCGGCTGCCAAAGCGATACTTTTGGATTTTCATATAGCTTTCCAGATATTTCAAATCCTCCTGCAAGGCCACCTGCCGCCCGTCGCCAGCAATGCTGTAACGCAAAAGCGCCGAAAGCGCCATAATCATTTCCGTGGCCGCACCAGGGTCAAGGCGTACCATGAACTTGATATTTTCCAGCGTATTAAAGAGAAAGTGCGGATTAAACTGAGATTCCAGTTCCCGCAGTTCGGCAATGGTCGTCAAATTGTCCAAAGCCTGTACCGTAAGCCGGCTCTCTCGCCGAACACTGCGCAGGATAAGCGGAATCATCAAGAGCACCGCCAAAAGCACTGCCCCGGCAGCGATAATATAGCGCACTAATAAGTCCGTAACCGGCGACACGGCATACAGCTGATATTCTTCCCCGCCAAAGGGAATTGCCATGCGCGTCACATAGAAAAAATCCTTGCCCTCATGGATGATTTCGTGGTCAGCTTCTGCAAAATCTGCCTGTATCTTGCGGCCATCCAAGACCTTTTCCCCATACTTTTCCAAGCGGGCATTGCCCAAGGAATCCGCCAGGACGAGCGCCACGCCTTTCCCCTCAGCCAGGCTGTTCAGATAAGCCGCATGCACATCATAAAGCAGATAGCCCACGGCTTCCCCATCCATGACAATCGCCCGCCCGCACAGCAAATCCTGCCCCATAGCCACAGGCAAAAATTCCGAGCAAACCTGATAGGGTTCACGGGCCAAACGATTCCAGATGCCCCATTTTTTATTCACGACGGGCATATATTCCGGCAGTTCCTTGCGGCTGCCCAAAAGCACTTCGCCATCTTCATCGAGCACATAGAAATCGGCCCCAGTATGGCCAATATCGGCGTAAAGCCGGCCAAAAGCCTCCGCCCGCTCGTCGCTGTCCTCCCACTGCGATAAATCCCGCGCCTTCCCCAGAAAAAGTGCCGTGGCGGCCGCATTGCGGGAAAAATCATCACTGACCGTCGCCAACCGTTCTGCCGCCTGCTCCCTAATCTCATCATTCACACCCACCACCGAATACCGCCAGCTTGCCACGAGCAAAATCGTGCCCAAAAGCGTCAGCACAAATAAAGGCACCAGGGCATACATGGCCAGGGCGCGCTGCAAACGAGATTCAAAATAACGGTGCATGGGGAGGGCTCCTTTCATTTACGTTCTAAGTTACTACTCCATTATAGCGAAAAAACAGTTGCATTTTCAAGATATTGCCTACTGGAGGAGGGGCGTGGGACAGCTGCTTTCCGCTTGTCCTTGCTGCTAAAATGCTTTTTTGTCTTTTATGTGGCTAAAAAAATCAAAACTCGCATTCGCTCAAACAATAGATTTTTCCAGCCACGACAGCGGTAGACAAAAAAGCATTTCTTAACGCAGCAAGCCCAACGCTCCAATCAGCAGTCCCACGCCCCTCCTCCAAGAAAAGCAAATCTTATCAAGCACTCATCCCCCCCCCTCTTCAAACAAGCAATAGTAGCTTCGCGGCTGGGCTGGGAGCCTGACCGCTTCGCATTAACTTGGTCTGGCTGGGACGATTTGCCATAAGCGGCGCGTTTGGCCATGGTCGTGAAGAAATTACTTTGCCTACTGCCAGATACCACTGTAGTAACTTCGCGACAGGGCATGGATGGTGGTGACAACGGAGCGTTAGCCCGGTGACGTGAAGAAATAATTTTTTCCCTACCGCTAAAAATAGCTTGAAAAGCCAACTGTCTGAGCGTAGCGAGTTTTGGCTTTTCAAGCTATATAAAAGGGAAAAAATTATTTTAGTCACAGGGCGCAGCGGAGTCGTTACCACCATCCATGCCCTGTCGCGTAACTCTCATTTTACTGCACGCTAGTAAAGATATCCTTGAACTTATCCAGCCATGCCTTCTTATTCTTGTTCACTACTTCCTCTTCATCGTTGAT
Source organism: Pseudoselenomonas ruminantium (assembly GCA_902798865.1). Taxonomy (GTDB): domain Bacteria; phylum Bacillota; class Negativicutes; order Selenomonadales; family Selenomonadaceae; genus Selenomonas_A; species Selenomonas_A ruminantium_L. The sequence continues at coordinate 2,482 of CADBYQ010000148.1, forward strand.
GGAGTTAATCTCCGATTTTGGCAGGAGCCCTACCGGTGCGGCTACGTCATCGCGGACGCTGCGGCGATGGAGTTTCTGCGTGATGAGGGTCTGTGCTTCTTTGCTGGTGATGAAGTCGATGAACTTCTTGGCATTTTCCATATGTTTGGCATTCTTGATGATGTAAATGCCATCCGGCTTGGAAATTACGCCTTCCTTCATGTAAACCAGCTTCACCGGCGCACCATCGGCAACGTATTTGGCGCCGCCTTCTTCAAAGGTCAGGCCCACAGCGTATTCACCATCGGCTACACCTTTATACACAGCCGAGGAACCGGACAGCAGCTTGCCATCGAGATTCTTCGCCAGTTTTTCCACATAATCCCAGCCCTTGTCGGGGTCACCTTTCCCCATTGCATAGAGCATATTAATCAGGTGCTCATAAGAAGAAGACGATTTGGACGGGTCTGCAAAGGCAATCTTGCCCTTGAGTGCCGGATTCAGCAGGTCTTCATAGCCTTCCACCTTCACATCGCCAATCAGGTTCGTATTAATCATGATTACGCTGGGAATATCCGTAAAGCGGGTAATCGAACCTTCCTTATTCTTGAAAGCCTCCTGCACATGGTCTTCATTGACGGAACGATATTCCTCAAACAGCGCGGCCTTTGGTTTCATCGTGCCTAAGGAACCGCCCCAGAAGATATCAGCCAGCGGATTGCTCTTTTCCGATTCCACACGTTTCAGGAGCTCGCCCGTGCCAGCGGCCACGACCTCAACCTTGACACCGCTCTGTTTTTCAAATTCCTCCACCAGCGGGTTGATAAAGGCCAGCGGATGCGGGCAGTAGATGACGACCTTGTTCTCGTCACTGCCAGCACTCTTTGCCGCATCCTTCTGTTCCCCACCGCCGCCACAACCGGCAAAACAGGTGGTGAGCATCGCCGCGCCTAAAAGGCCGGCAATCCATTTTTTCAGCTTCATAACGAAACCTCCTTTGAATAATATGACGTCATATTATAACGTAACATCGCGGCGGCCGGACACCTTGAAGAAGATAACCATAGCCGTGATGGTCGTTAACGTAAGAATCGTGGACAGGGCCGCCGCCGTGCCGTAGCTGGCGCGGATAACCTCGGTATAGATGGCTACCGACATGGTTTTCGTGGCACCTGTAAAGAGGATTACCGAAGAACTCAATTCATTGATGGCCGTAATCCAGGAGATAATCGCCCCGCTCATGACACCGGGCAGCATCATCACTGCCGTGACCTTGAAGAAAGTCTTGACCGGCGAAGCGCCAAGGCTTATCGACGCTTCCTCCAGACTCGGACTCAGCTGATAGAGAATCGCCGAACTCGAGCGTAACGTGTATGGCAGACGGCGGATAACCAAGGAAATGATGATGATAATCGCCGTCCCCGACAGCAGCATCGGTTCTTCATTAAACGCCAACAGCAAAGTAATACCTAATACTGACCCCGGAATAATATACGGGAACATGGTCAGCGTATCAATGACATCCGTAAGCCAGCTCTTTTTGCGGGTGGTCAGGTAGGCCACCGTCATGCCCAGGAACACAATCATCGCCATTGCGGCCGTACTATAAAGATAAGTATTGGTAATGGCCGTGCCCAAAGATTCAAAAATCGTGCGATAGCTGTCCAAAGAATAGCCATCCACAAAGATGGAACCATTAGTCTTGAGGAACGAAGTGTAGATAACCACGAGCTGCGGAATCATCGAGAGCGCCACGAGCACATAAATGCACAGATGCATGATGACGTTCTTAATCCCCGTCATTTCGCCCACCGGCAGTGGCCGCAGGGAACTCATGGTAAAGGACTTTTTATTGACCACATATTTCTGCAACATGAAGATGGTCGAGGTAATCAGCACCATAATCGCCGCCATGGCCGCCGCAAAATTGGCTTGGTCGCCGACTTCATTGATAAACTCCGAGTAAATCATGACCGGCATGACGTTAAAGCCTTCGCCAATCAGCATCGGCGTACCGAAGTCAGCCATGGCATTCATAAACACCATCAACGCACCGGCAAGAATTGTCGGCGTAATCAGCGGCAGCATAATCGTAACCACTTTCTTGATACCGCTGCAGCCCAGGCTCTCCGCCGCTTCAATGAGTGCCGAGTCGATGTTTTTCATGGCCCCGGCCACATAGAGATAGATAAAGGGATAGAGCTTCAATGTCAATACGAGCAAAATCCCCGCAAAGCCGTAGATGGACGGGAAGTCAATGCCCATGCCTGCCAGCCATTGCGTCAGAATGCCGCTGCGCCCGCCAATCAGAATCCACGAGTACGCACCGATAAACGGCGGGGACAGCAGGGAAATGATGATGCAGATTTCCACGATATTCTTGCCCCGCACCTTGAACAGCGTCATAAAGTAGGCCAGAGCCGTACCGATAATCACCGCGAGCACCGTCACGCAGGTGGTGACGCTGAAGCTGTTAATCATGGACTGATAATAATATTTCCGGTCGAAGAAATGCGTGAAGTTCTCCATCGTGAACTCCCCAGTTACCGCATCCTGAAAGGCACTGGCAAACAGGGAGAACAGCGGGTACATCAAAAACAGACCAAATACCACAATGGAAAGCAGGGTTATCCACGCCCAAAAATCCCATTGAAATCGCTTATTCATTTTCCACCACACCTTCCATCAGGCTCTTAGAACCATCAGCCATGAAGACATTGACCTTGGCGGCATTGGGTTTCAGATAAACCGTATCACCGATATCGAGCACACGTTCCGCATGGCCCAAATCCTGACTGAACTCAATGGCAGGCTGGTCGGGTATCAGCATATCATCCGGGAAATCCAGCCCATAGGTGATGTACTTGCCCAGGAAAACCTTGGTCTTGATGGTGCATTTTACGCCCTGTCCTTCGCCGCAAATGGAAAATTCTTCGGGGCGTACGGCGATGGTCACATCATCGCCAACCTTAGCCGCCTCATTGAGATTGTTCATGGGCAGCACAAAACCATCGGCAAAGACCACGGCCTTGCTGCCGCCGCTTTCCTCAATGCGGCCCTTAAAGAGATTGGAGTGGCCGATAAAGGTTGCCACGAACACATTGTAAGGACGGGTGTAAATCGTATGGGGTGAAGCCGTCTGCTGAATCACGCCCTTTTTCATCACCGCAATTCTATCAGAAATCGCCAACGCTTCTTCCTGGTCGTGGGTAACATAAACGGTCGTGATACCCACCTGCTTCTGCACCTCACGGATAGCCGAGCGCATCTCCACACGCAGCTTGG